>PLSP01000054.1 GCA_003165195.1 Candidatus Bathyarchaeota archaeon
TCTACTATTTGTGGCAGTTTTTGGCTGCAAAAAGATGAGGTTTTGTACTCTACAACTTGTAACCCGTAATTATCTCTTTAAGCCAGCGGGTGAAGCAATTTTGCTTTCGATAAGTTCTGTTATTTCTTCTCGCTTTTTCAAGATATCTTCATCTAACGTGACGAAATAGTCAACTTTGATTCCGTAAATGCGGGACGCTATGGCTGCTGAAGCCAAATGTAGAGAATCTAAGGTTTTTACTCCGGTTTTTGACCCTATTTCAAGAGCCAGGGCAAACAGCGCCGGAATCTTTACCTGTTTTTCTTCTGCGGTAATAGAGACTTCGCTTCCAATCGGTATGAAACTTAGGCCTTTGATGTTTAGTAGTCTTCGCAGGAAGGCTCCAGCCACTTCTTCTCTTCCCAATTCAGCCGCTTTGTTGTCAAATCTTTGGTATGCCCTGCTTGTAGTGCAAACTACTTCAACTAAAGTTAATGCAGAGGTTACTGCCGTTACTTTTCCTGACTCTATTCGGTTCAATAGTTTTTTTGCTTCTTGGTGTTGGGGCTCCTCTGGAGCATACTTTGCTAGAATAATGTTGGTGTCGAGGTAGACAAGCATTAGACTCGGCCTTCAGCTACGAGTTTGGCGACGCTTGTGCCTTTGAAAAGGTTTGTTCCTATTTGTTCTAATTGTTCATCGTTGAGGGTGGGAGATTTGTCTAGTAACGTTTGGACTTTGTTGCCTAAAAACAGCTCTGGGTGTTCTTGTAAGTAGTTTTCGATTATTATTCTTAGGGCTTCGCTTCGGCTTTTGAAGTGGCCCTGAGAAACTGCTTGGTCGACCTTTTTTACTAGTTCCTCGGAGAACCTGGAGGTTATAACTTCTTCCATTAAGGTCACATGTATACATTTTGAATACAGAAGCTTTAAAGTTTATGCACAATCCCAAAGTAAAACCGTTGATCCTGCACCTCATTTCCCTCTACAGTTAAACTCTGCTAACCGTCAAGCCTCCTAAACGTGTTTATCTGATAGACAAAATAAATCGAGAAGAAGAAAGCGCCTAGGAGAGAAGGGTCTAGTATTTACATCAAATTCCTTTAGGTAAATATGGATGTCTAAGTATCGAGCCTTTGAGAATCCATGAGATTCAAGCCTCAACTGTAAAACTCCAAAAACATCTGACAGCGCTCATCCGAGACGGGATAGGGTCTACTATTTGTGGCAGTTTTTGGCAGCAAAAAGATGATGTTTTGTACTCTACAATTTTGACAAAAATCATCTCTGCAATTTCTTTAGTTGCCATGTCAGGTTTTATATTTACAGAGAGCGAAAACAAAAATGGAGCGCACATGCTTTCCACTCCTAATTATGAGCTTGGCGAAAAACGGATATTCTGCGAGAGCTCACTTTACTTCAAGTCCAAGACAGTGGGTTGATTTATTGGAAGCCGTTAGAGCACCTTCACAATTTGGGGTAGTATTCGATTTCGATGGCACGTTAATGGATTCTATTACTTGTAGAAAACTAGCCAACGCTGAAGTTGCCAATATTCTTGCAGATTATGGAAAAGACCAAGGGTACAAAATAAACAAGCAAGCTATGGTTGCACTTATTTTTGATATTGAAAGGGAAATGACTGCAAAACGGATTTACGATAGAAAAGTTTGGTTTTCAGAAGCGGTTAAAAGATGCAGCACACCAGCTTTAAAGATGCCCAAGCGAATTTTATCTGAAGCCGTTCAAAGCTACTGGAACACCCTAATCAAACATTCTCTCCCGTATCCCGGAGCGGTGGAGTTGCTTGTTTCTCTTAAGCAGAAGAATATGCATTTAGGAATGATCAGCGACACTGATGGACTAAAAGGAATGAAACGTCAAAGGATATCCTTGTCTGGACTGATCGGGTTTTTTGATGAAATTGTTGTTTCAGGAGAGGACACAAAAGAAACAAAACCAGACAAGCACCCATTTATCAAAATTTGTAACCTCCTAAAAATCGCACCTGCCAGCTGCGTGTATGTCGGAGATAACCCACAGGTCGATGTTGCTGGCGCAGAACAAATAGGCATGAAAACCATCCTGATAAGAAATCCAACCGCAAACTTTCAGGAAACCCAATTCAAAGCTGACTGCACATTGGCCAGAGAGAGGTTCAGCGAACTTGAATCATTAATATGTAAGTTGCTCCGAATAGACTTCGATTAATCTGTAAGATGCACTCGACGTGTAAACTCATAGAATTCAAAAGTTAAAAAATGGAGCAATAAAACTACATTTTAGCAAGTGCAGACAACTACTGAAAGACAAGAATACCCTGGCACAAATATTATTTATCTCCAGCAGTTAATCTTTGACCTAGAAGCTTTCCACGATTTTGAAGCTGCTGAAAATGAACTGGGTAAAAACTGCGACAATTAGGACTGATGCCTCTATGGAATCGAGAAAGGTCTAGAACTAATTAAGTACTTTACCCCAAAACACTATCCAATCGTAGTGTTATAGTATTTTTACTATAGTGTTATAGTAAACTTCATATATAGTTTATTGACTATGGCGAAGATGGGAAATACAATGGATACACCTACCATTAGAATCCTAGACACAATATCATCTAGCATAGGTGATTCCTTATCAATTTACCAACTCACAGAAAGAATTAAGGAACATTATGGGTCCGCCTACTACTCAAATATTTATCAGAAATTACAGGAGCTGAAAGAGGAGGGGTTACTTAATGTAGAACCAAACCTCACAGGTAGATCTTCTAACATAAAATTAAACTTTGAAAATTATCTTTTAATTGACAAGTTAGCAGAAATAGAAATAGAGAAAAAAATGGAGTTTCTATCCAAGAGAAACAATTTGTTCCCACTTTTTACAGAAATTGATAAAACCTTGACTGATAAGTGCTCGATAAAATCAATCAGTTCAATTAATACATTAAATAACATTAAACTTAACAAAATTGAATTTCTCTTTCTGCTTAGAGAGACGTCAGACTATCTGAATGAGACAATCGGGCTGTGCAAAGATATGCTGAATCTTCAGAGCAAACACAATTTGAAGATTGATAATCTCATAATTGACAAGCACGATTTTTTTGACCTATTGACGTCAGATGAGATTAATCCAGTTAGAGAAGCTTTGAGCAAAAAAATCGCGCTCTTCTATCCTCAAGCCTTCTGGAGAGAAATCAAAGAGATCTATGAAAAGAACCCGATTCGAACAATCAGCTCAGAGACAAAGCCTCTTAACATCTCCGATTCAGACTTGTTGTTTAACCTCAATAGATTTGGATACAGTGAATTCGGCGCCCTTTTTGCTCAGGGTAAAAAATACTGTATTGAATACATTATTACCACAGTACTTCTTGCGGATGATGCACGTAGAATGGACGCGATACCAGTTATTCTTGCAAAAAACAGTTTTAAGAGCAACTTGCTAGTTTTCTTAAGCCAAAAGTATCAGACAGCTGCAAAACTAATGGGGATATTGAAAATACTGCAGCAAATCAAGGCAAAACCTGAAATTGAAAAAACCATACGTATTCTGCAAGCGTTCAATCAAGAAGAATTGCCTGCTGATGAAGCAAGCATAAAGCGGAAACTGGAGATATATGATGCCCTGTGATAAACGTGTGCTCTTGGATTTTCTAAGTATTTTGGACCTATGGACTTTACTGAAAAGATCACTCTTGTTGCTGCAGGTGGCACAGTAGTCAGCGTTTGACCCGAGATCTTCGACAGAATCTTTAATTATTAAGTTGATAATAATAGTTACCATATGGTAGAAAAGCTTACCAATGTTATGTTTGAAATATTGTCACTCTACAGAACAGATTACTCAGCAACTTTGCATATCCGCGCCATGGCAAAGCTGATTGGAACAAGTCATGTTGCTTTGCTGCCTTATTTGAAGCGACTTGAAGAATTGAAAATACTTAATTTTGAGCGCTCGGGCAGAAACAAACAGTATACTTTGAACAAGGATAATGTATTGACAAAATACTACCTTTTGGTAACTGAAGAATTGGTGGCTATAGATTATTTGGAAAATAATTTTCTCATCAAAAAACTTGCAGAACACCTAAACGCCATCGACATTTCAAGTCCTCTCATACTTTTTGGAAGTTACGTCAAGGGATACGCGAATGAAGAAAGCGACATAGACCTTTTTTGCATAGGTAAACTCACCGAAAAACAACAAAGCAACATTGAAAAGTTCCAAACAACATATGGCAAAAAAGTCAACGTAAAAACCGCCACAGCCGAAAATTTCGATGTGGCACTGAGAAATAAGAGTATTTTAATAAAGGAGGTAATTGCAAACCACATAGTTATCTGCAATCCTGATCCGTTTGTGGGTAGGCTGTGGAGACAGTATAGTGAGCTTTGACAACTTAGCTTGGTGCCTCAAACAGAAACGGGGCATACTCATAATTGAGCCAAATCCTAATTTGACAAGGGCTTATATGAAAAAAGCCATAAGCGCCCTAAACACGATGACGGCGGCGCAGAAAATCCATGAAACGGATTGGATTTTAACTACAGCTTATTATGCAAGGTATTTTGCGCTCTACGCGTTGCTTATGAAGATGGGCGTCAAATCTGAAATCCATGACTGCACCATCAACATGGCAAAACTGCTTGCTATCCACGGGGTCCTTGCGGTTGGTTTAGTGGAAGATATAGCTGAAGCTAAACAGACAAGGATAGATACTCAATATTATGTTGAGCAGGAACAAGACTCAAAAATAGTTCTGAGTAGCCCTCACGCGGCTCGAAAATTTGTTCTGGAAACTGAGAAAATAATCGAAAACTTGACTCCTCAGCAAGCCAACATCATTCGAGAGAATCTGAGAAAACTCCAGAAAAAATCGTAAAAATCAAAATCAAATTGCTGCTAAAAGCAATTATCAATGTGCAAATGCTGCTTACTAGTTTCAGATCGCTTGCTTCGTTGCCTATTTGACTGTTTTCTAAAGTTCGTGCGGCGCGGGGCGCAAATGATAGGAGGGGAGGGATCTGGTATTTACATCAAAGTTTTATAAGTAAATCTCATAAAGCAAGCTTTCATAGAAGTGCTAAGAAAAACCGGATTTTTCATACAAAAATTGGCGCTTTGCCATTGGATATTTTGAAAAGTGTTGGGTGGTGAATCCCCTCCTTGGCGCCTCTTTATTCTCCTATAGGGACCCCCCTCCTCCGTCTGTCTCTGTCTGTCTGTCTGTCCGCACGACATCGCCCTTCTAAACGTAATTCCGATGCAAAGAAAAGATAGAGGAGGGAGGGGTCTACTATTTGAAACGATTTTCCATATTCAAATAGGCGTTCAAAGCATCGCCCTTTTACACATGCAACCGGAACGTTGAGAGGGGAATAGGGGTCTATATTTTACATGGGTTTCTTTAGGTAAAATTGGGGCTTGGCGGGATAGCTCGTGGAAAGGTAGGGAGGGATAGGGGTCTACTATTTGTGACGGTTTTCNNTTATTTGTTTGTTGTTGTCAAAATTTAGGAGGGCTTTTATAACAATCAAGCAGACTTAAACCGACTTAGATGCCGATTCATTATCTGTGCAGGAAATGCAGAATAACTTATTCTAAAGAACAGTTTACACAAAACAAGTTCTGTACTTCTTGTGGGTCATTTCTGCTCACAACCTTCTATAGCGAGCAAACATTAGGTAAGCTTGGGAACCCCCATTCAAGTCCTGAAGGTTCTTTTGACGAAAAAGTCGCGTTAACCAGGGCAGCTGAGAGCCTTAGACAGAAGATAGGCGCTTCAAAAGAGTATGAGGTAGTCTCGGAGTCAGAGGTGGAGCAGCCGAAGGGGCCTTCGTTTGAGAATTGGCTTTGGAGCTTTGAGTATGATGAGGCGTTAAAGCTTGAGAAAAAGCTCCTCGAACAGTACAGCGGCAAAGACCTTGAAGGTGCATTGTCTGGAAAGGTAGTTTCAAACCAGCAAGGCGAATGCTACGAGATCTCAGGTTCATGTGCTTCTGTTTTCAAGACGGTCTCTTTTGAGGAAAGCAGGCGAGTCATAATCTCTGACCTCAAAGTTATCCCGGGAATAGGGCCAGTGCGTGAACAAACCCTAAAACAGCAGGGTTACAAGACAGTTGAAGACCTTACGCATCATGTTCTCTGGAACAAACAAGCCCGCGAATTCATCAAAATGATTGATGGAAAAGAAATTAACGCAGCGCAGAATTGGCTGTGGCGTCGTATGCCCAAGTCGCATCCGCTGCTTCATTATTTGGCGGGGTTCTGTGGGGATCAAGATTTTGCGATAGTGGACATCGAGACTTTGGGGCTTTCTGAGAGACCCATAATTCTGCTTGGCATCGCCAAACCATGCAAAACGCATATTTGTACTAGCCAGTTTTTGCTAAGAGACATCCAAGACGAACCCAGCGCTATTTGGGCGCTTGTTTCGCAGCTTCAGCCGAAGCTGTCGCTTATTACGTATAATGGGAAGGGTTTTGATGTTCCCTACATTAAGCAGAGGTTGGTATACTATGGGTTGGATGCATCTTTGGATAACCCGCACTTTGACATTTTACATTTTACAAGGCGAGCGTTGAAGTCTAAGCTTAAGGATTGTAAGCTCGAAACGGTTGAAAAATACCTCGGCATCAAAAGAGACGTCAACATTCCAGGAGCATTAGTGCCTCGCTTCTATGACACGTATCTGAGAACCAAAAACGTGGGTCCCCTTGTCGCAATCGTGGAACACAACAAACAGGATTTGCTAACGCTTGGAAGTCTGTTCTCGAGGCTGTATGAGGAGTGGAACATTTGATAGAGGATTTCATCAGAAGCATAAAGCACACGCAGGGTTACAAGAAACAAATTGTACATGAGGAAGAGATTCCAGCGCAAGACGCCGTCTTTGGGGAACTTGAGAAGCCTCTCCCAGAAAACCTCCATCTTTGCTTGCTGAACAGAGAAATCAAACTCTATTCCCACCAAGCCCAAGCCATCAACATAGCCCGACAAGGCAAAAACGTAGTTATAGCAACCCCAACTGCTTCGGGAAAAACCCTGGCCTTCAACATCCCCGTTCTTGAAGCGCTTTCCAACGACAAGAAAGCAACCGCACTATACCTCTACCCAACCAAAGCGTTAACAAACGATCAACTAAAAGTTCTAAAAAACCTAGAAAAAGACACAGGCATCAAAGCCGACGCCAACGTCTACGATGGAGACACGCCTCAATCTCAGCGAGCAAGCATCAGGGAAAATTCAAGAATAATTTTAACTAACCCCTATGGACTGCACCAATATCTTCCATGGCATTACAAATGGCGAACTTTCCTGCAAAACCTTAAATTCATTATAATTGATGAGGCGCACGTTTACCGGGGCGTTTACGGCTCCAACGTAGCCATGCTTCTAAGACGCCTGCTGCGGATATCCAGTTTCTACAATGCAAACCCACAAATCATACTCTCCTCCGCGACCATTGCAAACCCAGCAGAGCACGCAAAGAAACTAACGGGAAAAGACTTCGAAATAGTTACAAACGACGGCTCGCCAAGAGGCAAAAAATCCTTTGTATTTTGGAACCCGCCATTTATTGATTCAACCCACACCACTCGCCGATCAACCCACCAAGAAACCAAAGACCTCCTAACCCTTAACATCCTCAAAAACCTACAAACACTCTGCTTTACAACATCCAGGCAAATGGCTGAACTCATATCAAGATGGACCAAAGAAGAACTCAACAGACGATCACCAAAACTATCCAATGCGGTTACAGCTTACCGAGCAGGCTACCTGCCCCAAGAAAGACGAGACATAGAAAACCGCCTAAAAAACAAAAACCTAATCGGTGTAGTTTCAACCAATGCGCTCGAGCTTGGGATCGATATTGGTTCTCTTGATTCAGTAATAATTTCGGGTTACCCAGGAACTGTGATTTCTACTTGGCAGCAGGCAGGACGTGCAGGCAGAACCAGCTCCGATTCACTTGTCACGTTGGTCGCTTTTCAAAACCCGCTGGATCAATATTTCATGAAGTACCCGCAAGATTTCTTCGGTAGACCCCACGAACAAGCCATTATCGACCTTCATAACCAATACATTTCTTTGGGACACATCATGTGTGCAGCAAGCGAACTGCCCATTACGGATGAGGACAAATCCTTCTTCCCAGAACCGCTCTCGGAAAGCATTGTGGTGCTTGAAGCGGAAAAGCTGGTCCGCAAGACGCCCAGAGGCTGGGTCTACTCGGGGACGGCAAGAGCCACCGAAGTTGTTAGCTTAGAGAGCATTTCTGACAAAACAGTCACCGTTACATGTAACGGACGCTTGCTGGAAACGCTCACCCTAAACAAAGCCTACGAAGAAGCCCACGCAGGCGCCGTGTTGCTTCATCAAGGCGAAACCTACATTTCCCAAGAACTAGACCTCACCCAATTAGTAGCTAAGGTTAAGCAGGAAAACGTCAACTACTACACAGAAGCCCTAAAAGACGTCAACGTCGCAATCAAAAAAACCTATGAAGAAAGCAACAGCAGAGTTAAGGTTGGACTAGGCGAGCTGGCTATAACCGAAACTTACCATACCTACCTCACCAAAACGCACGATGAAATTGTCAAACGTACGCCGCTTAGTTTGCCTGCACTGTCTTTTTCAACTGTTGGCTTCTGGTTTATCGTGCTAGATGAAATCAGGGCGGAAGTTGAGGCTGGGGGGCTTGATTTTGCAGGCGGGCTCCATGCGGCTGAGCATGCGATGATTGCGATTTCTCCGATCTTTGCTATGTGTGACCGCTGGGACATCGGCGGATTATCAACCCCGCTGCATCCGGACACGGGGGAAGCAACCATCTTCATCTACGATGGCTTTGAAGGCGGCATCGGAATCTCTGAAACACTCTACTCCAACGTTAAACCGCTGATGGAAAAAACCCTAAAGTTAATCGAGACATGTGAATGCAAAGACGGCTGCCCATCATGTATCTACTCGCCGAAATGCGGAAACCAAAACGAACCCTTAGACAAAAAAGCAGCCAAAATAATTCTAAGCGCTATCTTGAAGCAATTTCAAAGTTAATTTTTAGTAAAGCAAACAACTAAAATTCTTCCCAGCTCCCAAAGTGGTACTTGTAAGCATGGAAATGCAATTCTTTTTATCATACTATATCCTTATGCATCTTTGCGTGAGTTTTATGCGAGGTTTCAATATTTCTGTTGTCACGGTTCTGTCGTTGATGCTTCTTGTTGGAGTAGTCGGTGCGGTGACTTTTGGGCCGTCTTCTGGCTCCGATCAGTACAGGGTAACGGTAAGTGGACCAGTAAGTTTTATCGGGCCTGTATCGGCGGTTGTGAATGAGACGGTTGAGCCGTCGGGTCAAAGTGGAATAGTCGATCTCACAATGGCTATAGCTTCAGGATTTTCAAATTTAACTTATTCAAGAGATGTGAATTCCAGTTCGCTGCCTGAAATCTTTCCCTTCTTGCCGGATATAACGAACCAGTCATTGTCCTATCAAATTCAAGGTTTCTCCATAGCAGTAGACTTAGGTAACACTGGTCAAGTCCCTGTTACTTTCGAGGGCACATCCTATCAAGCAACAAGATACCTAGTTTCCTTCCAAACGGGCAATTCTTCCATGTCGCTTTCGGGCAACGGCACGATAACCAGTTTGCCATCTGGCGTAATAGATACAATGCAGCTCTCACTAAACCAAACCGTGTCAGTTATTGCAACTCTGTTATCTACAGATCTTTCGGTAAATGCGCCGGCAAGCAGCGTAAACCCTGTAGGGGCATCGTTGCTTGGTATTGGAATAGTTGCGGCAATCATAGTTGCGGTGCCAACAGTCTTAAAGAAAGCCACAAGCAATAGACACAAGCATCAGGAAAAAGAACCACAGAGCGAGGAATCAGCACAAAATCAGAACAGCGACAAACCCTCCTATGAAGTTGACTAACATTTTTGCTGTTTCAAAAATGGCTATTCGTAACTAAGCTTTATGGTGGAAACAGACCTGGACAACTCTTCAAAGGTTATTGAACTCAAAGGGGCAATCAAAGATTATGGCGGCAACAAGAAAATCGGCCCTGTAAACCTCACTATCGAAAGAGGAGAAATCGTGGGTTTTCTTGGTCCAAACGGTTCAGGAAAAACAACCTGTATCCGACTGATCTTGGGTTTAATTAAGCCCTCTTCGGGCCTTGTTAAAGTCAACGGATTCGACCCCATTGCGCATCACGTTGAAGCATTAAAAACCGTCGCCTACTCCCCAGAGTTGCCCAACATCCAAACGTTTCTAAATCCAAGTCAATTCCTCAATTTAATATCCCATGAACTCGACTTCCCAGCCAACGCCAACCGAAATGCAGAGATAAGCCGAATCCTCGAATTAGTTGGCTTGCGCGAGTATGCTGAAACAAAAATCGCTAAACTCAGCAAGGGTATGGTTCAAAGACTCAGCATAGCCCAAGCACTGATCGGTTCACCTCAGACTCTTATTTTAGATGAGCCAATGATTGGTTTAGACCCTGCTGGCGTTGCGCATTTTCGAGAGGTTTTCAAAGAATTCTCATCGGAGAAGAGGGGCACGGTCTTTATGTCTTCACATATTATGAGCGAGGTAGAATCGCTATGTACGTCAGTTGCGATTATTCATCGGGGCAATGTACTCTTTAAAGGACCCGTTGACGAAGTTGTCCAAAAAGTCTTAAATTACTCCATAGTTCAAATGGAAACCAGCCCATTAGCATCCGAAACAATCAAGCAGCTAAAAGAGCTTCCAGGCATACTCCAAATTAACATAACAGACAACAGCAAAAACGCAGAATCAACAGCTGTTGAAATTACTCTCTGCGAACCAGACCAAGATGTTAGACCCCTGATTTCTGAGGTTGTTGTGAAGTCTGGCGCTAAACTCTACACCATTAAGACCGGTGAGAATATGCTAGAGAAAGCGTACATTGAAGCGCTTAAACCGAAAAGAGGCGGCCAAAGTTGAGTCGCTTTGAAGTTATTTTCACTTTTGCGCAGTACGAGATTAAACGTGCCGTAGCACGAAACAAAGCCTTAGCGTTAGTCATATTCACCGTTCTTTTGGGGGTTCTTCCTTATTTTGCGCTTTCTGAGGCAGGAACAACGTTAATTCCCACTGTTATCTATCCTTACATTTGGGTTGTTGGCCTATTTGTTATTGGGCCTCTTTTCTTGAACTTCAGCGCGATTCTCATAGCAGCCGGCGCTATGTCGGAAGAATACGAACAGGGCACTGCCGAGCTGCTTTTGTCTAAACCGGTGCGTCGAAGCGACTATTTTATTGGCAAGTTTCTTGGAGGGTACATTCTGTTTCTTTTGATTCTTGCTTTAGCCCTTTTTCTGTCGGTTGCTTCAGCTTTCGCCTTTTTTGGCGTTCAAGGGGGCCTTGATATTATTCCAGGCCTGTTTTTAGCACAAGCCTTCAGCTCACTGGTATTTTACTCCCTTGCTTTTATGCTTGGAGAACTAATCAGACGATCCTCATTAGCATACATTTTCTCTTCAGCCACTTTCTTCTCAAGCTACATTATAGCAACATTCATGGGGGCAATCTACAGATTTACCGACAAACCAATCTACAAAACTATCCAGATTTATCTTCCAACCTCGCCTGCAAGCGCGCTGCCAATCCAATATGCCCTCCCAAAATTGCCCTCAACTCTATCAAGCGCTCTTACCTTTATCAGCCCCACAACATCTGTCCCCAATATTAGCCTCTCAATCGAAATCCTGCTTGCCTACACTGTTACTGCAGTCGCCGTTGCAGCAGCCTACTTTTTGAGGGCAGACATCTCAAGAAAACTAAGCTAAACCTTCATTTCGCCCTATAGTCGTGTTTTCTTGCTCGGATTCTTCAACAATCAGACAAGACGCAAATAGCGCTAGGATTTCTGTACACTTTTTCTTCATCCCTTTGAGAGTGTCTGAACCTGTACAGGTAAGCTTATTTGTTAGCTAATGTTGTTTCGAAGTTATGATTTTACAACGGGCCTTCTATGAAAGAGATGTTATAACTGTTTCAAAGGATTTGCTTGGAAAATTGCTGGTTAATGAGTCTTTGGAAGGTAAAACGTCTGGTAAAATAGTTGAAATTGAAGCGTATTGTGGGCCTGAAGATCGTGCTGCCCATAGCTTTGGTGGTCGCAGGACAGCTAGAAACGAGGTAATGTTTGGTCCAAAGGGGCATGCGTACGTCTATTTCATCTATGGAATGTACTACTGCTTTAACGTGACTGCAGGCAACGTTGCTGGAAAACCGGAAGCAGCTCTCATAAGAGCTCTTGAATCACTTGAGGGCAAGGACATCATGTCAAACCGCCGAGGCGCCACACACGAGAAAGCTGTCACATTAACCAATGGTCCAGGCAAATTATGTATGGCAATGGGTATATCGAAGGTACAAAATTGCGCTGATTTAATCATGCCGCCTTTTTACATTATGGATGCTCCGACTGTACTCCCAGAAAACATCGTTGAAACAGAGCGAATAGGAATTGATTATGCCCGCGAGTGGAGAAATAAACCCTGGCGATTCTACATTAAAGGTAACGCTTCTATTTCAGCAAAATAAAAAGAAATGGGCGGACTGTTTTCTAAGCATTTTGAACAAAGACCTCACCAAGAAGATCTTACTTGTCGCTGCAGGCGGTACAACGAGATTCTTCTTGACCTTAAACCAGTACTTATGGTGCTTGTGCGAAGAATAACTATATTTTAGACGCGCATCAAACAAACCCAAAAGCAGATCGCGGGGTACATCTGACCTGCACTCATCCGAGACGGGGTAGGGTCTACATTTTACTTTAGGTTTTGATAGGTAAAATGAGCGCTGACGGTCCCGAAGTGATTGTACTGTGAATTACACAAACACGCTGCCTTTGAGTAGGGTAAGTAGTAAGATAGGGGTCTAGTATTTACTACCTACTTCAGCATGTAAATACTAGTTCCAAACCCATTGGAATCAAAACGTGGCTGATCCGAGGAGGAGGAGCTAGTAGTCGCGGGTAGGCGCAGGGCAACGGGAATCAACGGGAAAACACGCAGAAATACATAGGGGTACGCTACGGCACGGGAAAACACG
>PLSP01000004.1 GCA_003165195.1 Candidatus Bathyarchaeota archaeon
CCAGGTTGTCCCAGGGTCTACTAAATCCGAATAATTATTTTGGCTATTCATATTAAGAATTAAATTGGATGCTGTGCAGTTTGTGCAATTGTTGAACTCCAGCATGTCCCCGAGAGGCAGAGAACCAGTATAATCGTAATCAAAAACTGTCTCATTACTTCCTACGATAGAAAAATCTGTAAGACCGATGAAATTTAGTCCTATGTTATTGGTTAATCTGTAATCTCCAGGTTGAATATACACTGTCTCGTTTGATGATGATGCAGACAATATAACATAACCCGCGTTCGTACTTTGATAGTCTATTTCGCCTGTGGTCACATTTTTAGCATAGTAATTAAGCCCTGAAGATCCAACGATATAAGAATAGGTTTCTGTTTGGATCTCTTGAACGATTCCGTGAGTTGATATAGTTACATTCGATTCAAGCAAGCCTTGTGAAAAAACGGTCGACAAGAATCCAATTAATATGAGCGCGGCTAACAAAATATGAATTTTGGTCTTCATATTTTACTCCTTAACTAATCGTGTCTGTACACTTCAGTATGCTGTATTAATACTTATTACTTAATAAGCATGGTGTATTCGTAATTAACAAGCGAACCAAAAAAAATTGGCCTAATGCCTCCATTTGATCTATAAATCAGGCAATAGTTTTTTGATTGTAACGGAAGCGATTTGCTGAATGAAAGTCTTACGAACAGTATTGTTCAATTTCATTTCAATAATGAATATTCAACAACTATTTAGGTTAAAAACCCCTGATTACCTTAACTGGTACAGCTATTTTGGTCTGGCTGCGATTTACAAGAACCATTATGCCATGCCTTATTCTATGCTGATGGATTAGAGCATTGTGAAATAATTGGTAATGTAACGTTTACATTGGGATATTATGACAACAGCGCGTAAGTTTTTGAACGATTTTAGCTTTGAAAGCAAATGGTTCGAACCTGTAAATTGAAAATATGGTTTATATTATTTTTTTTACCAAAAGATACAGAGAATTTAACTCAAGAAAAAACGTTGCATAATTTTTATTAGGTTTAGTCCGCATATGCTAGCGCGTGGGGGGGATAAATAATTGGTATAAACTTCATATGTCCCGATTGTTTAACTGAACTCAGCTTTTTAGAGAAAAATGTTGGCTTGGTATGTAAAAATTGCGAGTTAATTTTTCCGATCAAGGAAGGCATATTTATCATTCTATCAAAGGAAACAAGAAATTATTTTCTTGAATACCCGTTAATACTAAAAATTAAAGAAAACTTACGTAGCTCAGTTAATATATCGTATGTGCAAAAGACGCTTAATTTGATAGAAAGCTTAAAGGGTTCTTCAACTTGGGAATGGGAAGATGAAAAATATTGGACAAAACAGTATGAAATGAAGGGCATAGACAATCAGAGAAAAAACTGGAACGATAGAATATGGCAAAGGGAAGAACTAACTAAAAATCTAACAAGCAGGTTTTCATTAGATAATGTTTCTATTTTAGATATCGGCTGTGGAGAAGGCCAAAACTTCCGAGAGTTATTATCTGCTAAGTGCAGTTTGGATACGCAATATATTGCAACCGATATATCTTTTTCAGCTTTGAAAATGAATCAATCTAGAAACCCGCATAAAAACTCAGTCTATGTTCTATGCTCGGAAGATTACGAATTACCATTCCATACAGGAAGCATAGATGTTATATGTTATTTTGGGATTTTGCATCATACTCGCAATAAAAGTGAAAATGTGAACAAAGACACAAGATTGCTCAAAAAGCAAAATTATATAGTTATTTGTGAGAGTGTTGATCGTTCAATACTAACATCTTCTAACCTTGAAATGAGCAAACATGAGGAGCATGTAAATAAAGAAAAATTATTCTTTGTTTTATCAAAGCAAAAATCTCAAATTCTTTATTTAAAAGAAGAATCAACCCCCTTCTTTATATTAAGCATGCTCATATTTTCCAAAATTATAACAAATAATAAGAGTGCTTTTATGTTGACATCAAAGATTGATATACTAGTTGGGAAAACTATTGGCAAAATTGTTCCGCACTTCAAACCAGGCGAAATACAACTCTTATTAGGATCTAATACATAGTTAATAGAATTTTTACTCTGAAACCTTATAAAAAAATTGATGCCAAAATGAAAAACACAAATCCTCGACCCCTAAATGAAAACTCCAGCTTTAACATCTTCCACCTTGATTTGATTCATAAATCATGAATAGCTTTTTGATACGTTTACTTTTTTTATTAGAACTAAATAATAGAATGGGAAAGGAGCAATATATTATGCGGAAGATTGTAGTTGTTGGGATGGGGTATGTTGGAATACCTGTGGCTGCGCTTTTGGCTGACGTTAGCGGCTTTAATGTTGTTGGGGTGCAGCGAAGATCTAAACGCTCTGGCTGGAAGATTGATTGCCTGAACGAAGGTAAGGATCCTATAGGTGGAGAAGAGCCTGGGCTTTCCGAACTTATTGCGCATGTTGTTGAAAAGGGAACTTTCTGTGTTTCGGAAGATATTTCTGAATGCAAAGATGCGGGTGTGGTGTTGCTGGACGTTCAGACTCCGACGGATTCAGATAGAGTACCTAGATACGAGTCACTTAAGGAAGTCAGTGCACAAGTTGGCAAATATATTCGTCCCGGCGCGCTTGTAATTATAGAGTCTACTGTTGCTCCTGGAACAACTGAAAATATCGTTAAACCTATATTGGAAGAATCCTCTGGCATGAAAGCCGGGCAAGATTTCTCATTAGCATTCTGCTACGAGAGGGTTATGGTTGGACGTTTACTGAAGAATATAACCGAGTTGCCCCGGATCATTGGCGGCATCGACGAAAAGAGCACACAACAAGCAATGGAGCTCTACAGCCATATCGTTAAAGCAAAGCTTTGCCCAACCGATGCACTCACAGCAGAAACCGCTAAAGTCGTAGAAAACGCTTACAGAGACGTAAACATAGCCTTCTCAAACGAAGTTGCCCTAATCTGCGAAAGCCTCGGAATCGACGCCTATGAAGTCCGAGAACTCGTTAATACATTACCAAACGATCCAACAAATCCTGCGTCAAACCCAGTGAGAAACATGCACTTCCCAGGTTGCGGCGTCGGAGGACATTGTCTCCCAAAAGACCCTTGGCTGCTCAAGTATGGATTGGACACCTACGGCAAATTCAAGTTTTCCCCAAAAATAATCACCGCCAGCAGAGAACTCAATGACTCAATGCCTATTCACGTTGCAGATCTCACGGAAGAAGCGTTGGCCGAACATAACAAAAAACTAAAAGGCTCAAAAATAGCAGTGCTCGGCGTCGCATTTCTAGAAAACTCTGATGATACGAGAAACACACCCACAACTGCATTATATTGCGAACTGGTCAAACGTGGGGCACAAGTTGTCTTGCACGATTCGCTTGTTCGTGACTTCGAATTTCCTTTCACAAAAGACCTTGACAAAGCTCTGAATGGCGCAGATGCAGTGATTCTCTTGACAAAGCATAATGAATACAAAAACATAAATCTCAAAGAGCTGGCAACTAAACTGGCAACTCCGATCCTAATCGACGGACGAAACATGTTCCACGAAGATGATGCAATTAAAGCTGGCCTAACCTATCGCGGTGTTGGAAAAGGAACAAAAACTAAACGTCACAGGTGATTACTGATTTGGAGATTAAGCTAATTGATTCCGATGGATCTTCCCAAAATAGCGAAAATACAGAATATTTTTGTTATGCAAAAACTCTATCGTGCTTACCCTAACATTGTTAGTTTATTCAAACTTGGGCGAAATTTAATATGAAAATTTCTATTATTTTGGGAACTATACCTGAAATAGTAAAATGCTCTCCAGTGATCCGTGAATGTGAACGATCGAGCTTGGATTATTTTGTTTTGCATTCGAGAAAACACAGAAAGACCAGAAACTTTGGAGGTTGGGTCAAACGTACTTGCAGGCACGGATCCACAAAAAATTCTTGAGGCAGCCAAAATTAACTACGTACACAAGAGAAACTGGGCAAATCCCTTCGGCGATGGGGCAACGGGCAAAAAAATATTGAAAACACTAAAAGAAGAACTCGGGTGTTAAAGCCGAAGTTTCTTACAACTAAGTTACAGCTACTTTTTGAATAATTTCAAACGTGTCCAATATTTTTCATTTTTCTTTTTTTATAATTGTAATTAAGATAGTGTAAACTATTCTGGTCGACGGATTAACGAAAAAAGATGCCGAGAGCACGCGCCTAATTAGGCACCAAGCTGGAAAACGCGATTATTCTAGCAAATGCGACTTTATTCTGAGTTGCTAATCAACCGGTATAGAGAACTTTAGATTTTCTCGGCAAGTTACCAACTCTTTATGGTGAATTGCATGGTGATACATATTATACATATGTACAAAAAAGAAGAGTTGCAATCTCGCTTTCGAGATCTAAAGATTTTTTCAATTCTTTTATTTAGTAAAGTGTTTCTCTTGCACTTTTTGCAAAAATGTTTTAGCCTCTGGCATTAAGTTTTGCCATTGTTTTGCCTCGTTGACCCAATATTGTCGCCATTTATTGTCAAGGTGAATGTCCCATTGATTGTATGCTGCGGTAAAGCTTCGGGCTTTTTCATCTAGTCTTTGCTTATTTTTTTGCTGCTCGGCTGTTAGTTTTTGAGTTTGCTCTTCTGGAATAAGTTTGCGTGAGTATCGATATAGATACTTTTCATATACTTCTTTGGTGATAAGTTGTTCTTGGTAAATTGCTTTCGTTA
>PLSP01000075.1 GCA_003165195.1 Candidatus Bathyarchaeota archaeon
AACTATTCTATTTTAGGACAATACCGAAATTTCCAATAGAACGCCTATATTCGGCAGTGTTTCAGAAAAAAAAGTAGTTAATTGAATATTTCTTTCACTACTCACATATTGTTAATTCTGTCTTTAGATAATTCTATAAACGATTAATATGAGACGTTCCAAACTAGAAACCTACATTGACATCCTAACAGTCCTAGCCCACAGAGGACCGCTGAAGCTAACACACGTCATGTATAAAGCAAACGTCAACTGTAGTAACCTCAAAGAATACCTTGACTTTCTATTAAAACAAGGTTTAGTTGAGGAACGCACCTTAAGAAAAGAGCATGTAGTTTACGCTGTTACGCAACGTGGGATAACTGTTCTGAAATACTTTAAAGAACTAAAAGAGGCGTTACCCATAGGTGAGGAAGCCCGAAACCAAGTCGCTGTTCCCTATTAAAATCAAGAGTTTTCCTGACTTTGCAGCTCTCTGAATTTACTGTTTATTTTTTGTTTTAGAGACGCAAGCAGAGGAAGAGACAACACAAGAATAAACTCTGAAATCAAAAGGAGCCTTAGCAGAAAACGCATAACCGTCTCATTACAGTATATTCAAGCTACGCATTAAAATATAATTTAGAAGTATAAAAAAACTGTTTTACTTCTTTGAATTGTCGGCTTGGGTCTGTCTCGAACGATTGTCGTTGGCTTGCTTCTGCCTCGAACTATTGGCAGCATTTGCTTTTTTTGCTATACTGCTCCTGCTTTGGGAGGAGGTTGTCGATCCTTCTGGTCTGTGTTGTTTACCCATAAATATTCACCTAAATTATATAGCACTTTGTTCTTAATTTGTCTTACATTGAGTGCCCGAAACGTGTAATTTTAAGTTTTGCTTTATTTAATAACTGCCGATATTTAACTAAAAATAGCTGATCATACTGCAAGAATACTTACAATAAGAAGCCAGATAAGTGCCCCCATTGTGGAGCAAGAGTCCAGCATCC
The DNA here is from genome assembly GCA_003165195.1 of Candidatus Bathyarchaeota archaeon. GTDB lineage: Archaea > Thermoproteota > Bathyarchaeia > Bathyarchaeales > Bathycorpusculaceae > Bathycorpusculum. Next base: position 987 of record PLSP01000075.1, read on the forward strand.
ATCACCCCTGAGAAAGGAAGCAGAGCGCATACTACCCATAAGCCAAAAGCTGATCGATATGCTTAACTGCCAGCCCAAGAAAACAGAGAAAATCTTCGCAACCGCATACAGCCTAAAATCCGACTTTTACAAAACACGCAAAAGCATAGCATTCAAACTTCAAACCCAAGACTCAAAGAAATAGGCCTCCATACCTTCAGACATTGGAAAGCAACAATGGAATACCACAAAACAAGAGACATACTCCACGTCCAACAACTGCTCGTCACCGAGACCTAAGAAACATACTAATCTACATCAATCTAGAAAAAGCAATCTTCCAAAATGCAGACGAGGAATACCACGTAAAAGTTGCCGAAACCTTACAAGAAGCATGTAAACTCTTAGAAGTAGGCTTTGAATACGTCACCGATCTAAACGGCGCTAAACTGTTTAGGAAAAGAAAGTAGCCTGATATACTCTAAGCTAATCTTTTATGGCTTCGATAAAACTCATGACGTTCCAGAGCTTAACCCTGGTATAAGGCGGCATGTTTGGATCTTGCAGTATCTCGTCTAGCATCGACACAGCGTTTGCAGCCCTGACTGCTGGTGTATATTCGCCGCTTAGCAATGCGTTCATAGCGTCTTTTGCTGAGCGTCTAATGTTTCGGGGTGTTGTGCTGTCCTCAGAAACCTCCGTTAGAACCGCTAATGCTTGTTGAATTTTGCCTTCGTATTCTTCGGCTTTTTTCTTTCGAACCATAATAAACACTACCCTCTGTGTCACAGTAACCAAGTTATATAAGAATAGATACCTATTTACTTTGGGGTTTTCATGCAAGAAAAAAAAGAAGACAACTCACCTATCAAACGTATGGCTGAACTGCTAAGAAAAGGCGACACCTTAACCGACCTTTCGTGCCCAGTTTGCAGCTCACCGTTGTTCAGGCTCAAAGATGGCACTCTTTGGTGTGCAAAAGATGAGAAAAAAGTTGTAATTGTCAAAGAAGGCGAGGAACTGCCCAAACCCAAAACAAACACCACGTCAGCCTATGATAAGCTTGAACTAACGTTGATGGCGAAAGTTCAAGACATACAAGCCAAAATCGAGAAAACCGAGGACCTGGAAGAACTTCAAAAGTTAACCAGCGCACTATCCGAGCTACTAAGCAGCCTCGAAAAAGTTCAGATACTCAAGAAACCCTGAGCAGACGCATTTGACTCTTGGCTTATTCGAAAAGTTTCCTGCTCTTATTCACTTCTCTGAAACTTTTAGCTCAGCGCTGCCCACAAAGCAACTCCAGCAACGGTTGATCCGCATTTTTTATGAAGTGAACAAGCTTGAATTCAGCTTTGAAGAAGCGGCCAACCCAACCATACCTAACTGCAAAGTTATTTTTGAATTCGGGATAGCAGATGGTAAAGCCTTTAACTACATGGATGGGGAAGAGCTTGAAAAAGCGCTGTATCTTCTGGAGAAAGAACAGTTGGATTCGATTGATTTCTTATGTTCTATTCGGTACTATAAGATCTTGGGAGATAAAAAAACAGCTTTGAAATTCGATTATTACTTCATCAGAACCATGTATGGCGATAACAGCTTCGAAATCGATGTCGCTCATGAAAAAGGTCCAAGATACATATCGCCTGAAGATTTGACAACTTTTATTTCAAAAAAAGTTAATGAAGGGGTCAGAACCAAAATTTTAACGCAAGTAATCGATGGCCTGATATAGAACTATAAATTTTGTGTGCGAAAACGTTATATCATATACGCAATAACTTGCGTTGAACATAAATTGACAGTAATAGGCGTCCTTAAGAATTAAAGGGGTTTAAAATTTGATTCCTATTGAAGTTTCTTCGTTGAGAAAATGTTATGGAAGCTTGAAAGCTGTAGACGACATCTCGTTCCAAGTAAACAAGGGCGAAGTTTTCGGTCTTTTAGGTCCTAACGGCGCAGGCAAAACCACAACTATCGAGATTTTAGAGGGCTTGCGTCAAAGAGATGGTGGCAACGTGAAAGTCCTCGGTTTTGACCCGTGGAAAAACGGTTATGAACTTCACAAGAAAATCGGCGTTATACCTCAAGACTTCAATTTTATCGAGAAAATAACCCCCAGAGAAGCAATAATTTACTATGCCGACTTGTTTAACATAAAAGTTAACCCGGATGATATCCTTAAAGAAGTATTGCTTGAAGAGTCGGCTAAAGTCAATTTTGATAGCCTTTCAGGTGGGCAAAAACAAAAGACAGGACTGGCTCTTTCACTTGTGAGTTCGCCGGAGCTACTCTTTCTTGATGAACCCACTACGGGTTTAGATCCGAATGCGCGCAGAGCAATTTGGGAGGTAATACGTGGGTTAAAAGCGAAGGGGAACACAATAATTTTAACAACTCACTACTTAGATGAGGCACAGCAATTATCTGACAGAGTCGCGATAATGGATCATGGCCACATTGTTGCCATGGGAACAACCGACGAAATCATCGCTCAGTATGGATCTGGGGAAAGACTTGAAATCCGCGGACCAGAGCAGTTGGCTCAATACATTAAATCTAACACTGAGTTACAGGTCGACTATGATAAACTCAGAGGCATAGTCAGCATACCGTTGAAAAAGCAAATCGATGCGCTTGCCGCTCTTGCTGCTGCGGAACAGTCAAAAACTGATTGGGGAGACATCCAGACGCGCCGAGACAGCTTGGACGACGTATTTGTTAAGCTTGTCAGCGGAAAAGTGGGGGAACAGGGCGAGATTTTAGATGAAACAAAACAGGGGGAGGCTACTTAATGTCGAGTGGAAAAAGAATACTTGCTGATTTCAAGGTTTTTAGTCGAGGTTACCTAAGGAACAGATTTGGACTTTTCTTTGGATTAATTTTCCCTGTCATATTAATCCTGATTTTCGGCGCAATTTTTTCAGGCAACAGCTCTGGAACAATAACAGTATATGCACAAAACCAAGATACCGGACCATTTGCAACACCCCAGATGAATATTGGCCAACAATTCTTGAGCACAATCAACAGTTCGAGCACAGTAAGGATTATAATGGTTAACGCCACCGAGGACTTTTCAAAGTACCTTGCAGCGCATTCGGCATCAGACGGTATTGTTATCCCTCAAAACTTTTCAGCCAATTATTTAGCTGGTCAACCAGTGAATGTTACAGTTTACGGTAACCCAACCTCAAGCACAAGCGGAATCGTCAGCGGAACAGTAAGTGGAATTATAAATTACTTCAACCTTAACTATTACAAGCAAAACGCGATCCCCATCATTAGTGTCGCATCAACTACCGTTAACACCCAACAAACAAAGTACATCGACTTCTTGGTTCCAGGCCTGATTGGATTCGCCATACTTGTAAGCCCAATGTTCAGCTTAGTTAACATTTCCTCTGATTACAAGAAGACAAAACTTTTCAAGCAACTGTCACTTACGCCTCTTACTAAAATGGAGTGGCTAGCTTCAAAGATAATGTGGTACATCGTTTTAACCATCATAAGCTTTGTGCTAATGGTCGCAGTGGGAATTCTAGTCTATGGCGCAAACATAACCCTGACCGTCT
>PLSP01000140.1 GCA_003165195.1 Candidatus Bathyarchaeota archaeon
AAAACTAATTGTGCACACGTCTATTTTAAAATTAACCAATGATATTTATCCAGTATAAGAAGATCAAGCCTATTTGCAGCGTATTCGCTTTAACCTTTAGCCTTTCGATTTCTTAGCCTGACTGCAATAAGATGTCTTATACATTTAGTGGATATAAAACAAACTTGAACAGTCTGGGGATCAAAAACTAAAAAAGTGTTAAGAAGAAAACAATCAATAAGCATTTGATTAGTTGTGAACAAAAAAGCCATAGCGTTACTTACAGTCATAATCGTTATAATAGGGATAATTGCCCTGATAGCTTATCAAATTAATAGCGAAAACAATCAAGTAATAACAGTAACTTATACTACACACCCTATGCCCAAACCGACTATTGGTGGACTAACAATACTACATATGTTACAAATATTGTTGTGACTGCATTATTCAATAGCACCAAATATGCTTCGATGTACATAGGCGGTTTTAATCCAACTATGAACATTAATAATCCAAAAAATTTTTATTTTGAATATGAAAGATTTTTACTTAACTTCTAATGGACAGCCATTATCAACTTACATTCTAGGAGAAAGTAATGAAACTAGAGTAAATAGTCCTCGAGGAGTAGCAGTGATGAGAACTTTGGATTTCACTATAAGGGGCAATGTGACTAGTTACCAATTGGCCTATAATGGCACTCCGAACATAAAAATTGTAGAAAATCCATAGGACCTCAGAAGATAAAAGCAACGGAGAATTAGCTTCTGGCAGAGCTAGACACTATGTCGGCAAGAGGAGTGGCAGACCTTAGTTTGAGTATCATCCTCAAAGCACAGAATCTCTGAAAACTTTATTAAAAACACAACCTATCTCTGTGACTACTGAAAAGGCTATAATGGGTCAAGTAGGTCATAAAAAGAATTTTGACCTAATAGCTCCCAAGAATTGCTTTGTTCAGGAAAATATAAGGGGCTGTCGGCTAGCTTGGTCTAGGCTTGTAGACTTGGGCTCTATAGACTCCGGTTCAAATCCGGGCAGCCCCACCAAGGTTTCTGAACATTTTTGGATTTACATATAGATTCAGAAGGCTTCGGTGTTCTTCTTGTTTCCAGAACCGTCTTGGCCTCATGAATGTGTTAAGGCGGTGCTAATTGCTGAAGCTTGATTTCGTCGAACGTTTAGATCTGCTAAGAAGCGCGAAATACCAAGTTTACATCGCCTGCGGCAGAATAGTAAACTTCTCTTATGCTTCTTTCAACTCTACGCAAAAGACCTAACCGCAGAAACTTTGAAACAATGTTTTGCATAGGCTGAGGCTTATTGTATCCAAATTTTGAGTAATCCCTAATTCTGAAGCTTTTCTCTAACGACATTTGTTTAAGAACTTCTCTTTCTCTAACGGTTAAATTCAGGGCATCAAGTTTCCGTTCGGCGAGATTATGGAGAGACTTTTTCGCGATTTGCTCTGGGATGGTTCTTTCACTCGGAAATGTTGCTCGAAACTCATATATTATGTCGGAAAGTCTTTTGAAAATGTAACGTATTTCACCGTTGGAGACTTGGTAGAGCATCTCAATTGTTCCTTGCGGTATCGGAGGCTTAGCATCTTCGTTTGTTTTGAATTTTTCAAGCCTCGTGTTGACCACTTCCAAGACATCTTCTAGTGACATTGGTTCGAGGGTAACTGGTTGACCAGTAACTAGCTCGCTTACCCGCCTTGCCTTTGTTTCTAAAGTGGAGAAGAGCCCTGGTCCGCCAATCAGTATCCACCAGACATGTTGTCTTGAGAGAAGCGTATCCCTTGCAGAGTTTAGGAAATTTATCACAGTTTGCTCGGAAAGTACATCAAGGTTGTTTATTGGCACAAGTACGGCTTCGTAGCCGAATTTTTTGATGACAGTATCGAACCATTTGTCCATAATATTCATTATTGTTGGTAGAGGGATAGTTGCAGGTTGGACAGCCATCTTATTCTTGTTTACCCCTCCTCCGCTTCCGAGTATCGATATGCTAAATCCATCAATACCTGACCTCACAGTGCTTGCGATAAGTTCCTTTCCTGCTTTAAGATTTTTGTCAGAATCGGATATTTTTTCGCCATGAATTTTTTCAAGAGAGAAGATGCAGTTTGACAGAACGGTGAGCATGAAATCCGAAGGTTCAATGTTTTCACTTAGCTCAATGGTTTCGATTGAGGGAAGGTAAGTGTAAGATTTCATGCTGCTTTTGGTTTTTTTGTTTTCGGGGTTCCATTTGTCATACAACATTGCATTGACAAAACTAGTTTTCCCTACGCCAATTGACCCCTCGACTATTACGATGCCGCCTACAGAGCCAGCTGTTTGTATTTTAAACAATTCTTGTTCTTTTTTTCTTCCAACAAATAATTCTCTATCACTAGCGGAAACTCTTAGCGGTCTATAGTCATAGGGATTTCTTGCAAACCCAGATCCTTCCCATAACTCCTCGTAATCGTGACTGTATACTTCCGACATATACACCCTGTCATCTATTTTGGAAGTGTAGTCTCTTATTTAAGAGTTACACACTCAATACCAGTGTATACACTGTTGATGCGTTCTGCGCAGTGTACAAATGCGGACCAAGCGCGGCGCACTATTTTTCACGTGGTCTATTTCGGGGTCGAATTCCCAACCGACCACCAGTTAGTAAACGCCTCTTGCAGTTACGTTGCCACAATCAATATGCGCTTTGCAGTCAGCGCTAACACGTCAAAATTGACTAGTCATGTGAAGCAATTGGGAACTTGAACATTCGTGGGACTGTCGGCTATCTTGGTCTAGGCCTGTAGACTTGGGCTCTATATACTCTGGTTCAAATCCGTGCAGCCCCACCATTAATTCTGGCTAAAGTCCAATTGGTTTCTCAAATTTTATAACTTACCTATGGGTCTGGCCGTAGATTGCTGAAAATTGACGCCTGGGAATGGATTCGAACTCCTTTTATGATAAAAAGGCACCTAAGGGGTGGGTTCAAAATCTTATGTGGCTCTGTTAATGATTAACAATTTATCGGCGAATTACCGGTACCCTTTTCCGCAAGCTCATAATGAGACGAAAAATTTGTTGCTTTTTGTTTTTAAGGCCTAAATTTACCATTTTTTAAAAAGCCCAATTTTAGATTCTGGGAAATCTTTGCATTTGTTGATGCGAAGCGTTCTTTGAGGTTCAATGCGACATCGTTTGCGGGCGTTCTTGCGTCTTAATAGCGGGGCGAATTGGAAGAAAGGGCATTTTGAGCAAAGAGTACTCAAATTTTTCGCCCACCATCAGTTCTCCGTCAACTTCGATTTTCTCATGTGAACTCCTTCCGTTCAAACAGTACCAACCCAATGATGGCTGTAACGATGAAGTACACTGCTATTATGGCAAGTCCCTCTGGAATTGTTGCATTATATGACATTAAGGTGGCTCCTCCTCCTCCTGGACCGAAACTGGAAGTAGTAAGATGTGCTGGATAAGTTGTTGTCAACACGTTTCCTATAATTTGTCCCCCATAAGTCAGTATAAACCAAGGTTCAATTTGAACAAGCGACGCAACTACTTCTTGTATAAGAGTAAAGGCAAACAAGAACAGTATAATTGAGACAAGTATAGAGTAGGAATTGTTTTTAAACAGCGAGCTGAAGAAGAAGGTGAATCCTAGAACTGCCGTGAGATAAAACCACGCAAACAGCAGCGACTCGCCAAACTGAAATGGAACACCACCGAAGTAATATAAGCCATTGCTTACCGTAATTGCAGCAAATACACCAAGAATGATTGAGGATGCAATGAAAGCTGCCAACCATTTTCCTATGTAGATTGATGATCGTCTAACTGGATTTGGAAGGACAAAGTATCCTGTCTTGTTTTGGAATTCGCCTGAAATTGCGTCGCCTCCAAAGAAAACGCCTATGAGCGCTATGATGATCAAAGCAAAGTTGCCCCACCATCCATTGTAAAATGATAGGTCAGAAGAAAGGAAACCCGCGGGCCTGTAAACTGCAACAACGATCGTTAGAATCACGCTTATCAGGGCGATTAAAGACAGGAGTATATAGAATCGACGAGACCTTACATAGTCTAGAAGCGTATATTTCGTCGCGACTCCAATTTGTGCTATGCTACTTGGGACTTTGTTTCCACATGCAATTTGTTGTCCAGTCATTTTTATCACAACGTGTCCTTTATCAAATCGAGATATACGCCTTCAAGCTCCGACCCTTTAGGCTTGAAGCTTATTGCGCCAATGTTCATTTTTCCAAGGGCCACAAAGATTTTTTCTTGTGTTTCAAGACCGTCGCTGAATTGGATCTGAAGATTTGTATTGTCTTTGGCGGTAACTTCTACAACACCTTGAATTGCCCCAATGCTTTTCATTGAAATTGAGTCGATCGGTTTTCGTAGTCCAACTTCAACTATGTTTTGACCTTTCGAAAACTTGGCTATCACGTTAGGAAGCGAATCATAAACGAGTAACTTGCCGTGATCAATCATGGCAATTTCATCACATACATCTGAAACTTCGCTTAAGATGTGCGAGCTCATGAAGATCAGTCGCTTTTTGTTTTTTAGTGACTTGATGACGTCCCTGACCTCGCTCATTCCTCGTGGGTCAAGCCCAGTAGTTGGTTCGTCAAGCAAGATTATGCAGGGATCGTTTAGCAATGCCGAAGCTATACAAACTCGTTGTTTCATGCCTTTGGAAAATTTGCCAACTCTTTTATCGATCCATTCGTTCATTCGAACCTCTGAAATGGCTTCATCTATCAGTTTTTTTCGCTCACCGGCTGGTACACCTCGGTATTCCGCAACCATCATTAGGGCTTCTCTAGGCGTCAGAGAGGGATAAATTTCAGGCATCTCGATTAATGTGCCAACAGATTCGAGTGCGTTTTTCTTGTTGGTGTGGACGTTTAAGCCGTTTATGAGAGCTTCGCCAGATGAGGGTCTAATAAGATCCGTTAACATTTTTAGTGTAGTTGTTTTTCCTGCACCATTAGGACCTAGAAAACCCACGCATTTTGCGCCAGCAATTTTAAGGTTCAATTCTGAAACAGCCGTAAATGAACCGAACTGCTTTGAAAGCTTGATTGTTTCAATCGAAACATTAGATGACATATCACAATCGCCTAACGATTGTTAGGTGCATAGCATATAAGACGAACTCATTCCGAGGGAGTTTCTTCTGTTAAGGCGTGTCACGCTCATTTATGTTCTTAGACGTAGTCGTGGGAACTTGAGTTGCCCCACGTACTTCATTATCCAACCTACCAATGCGTCGTATGACTCAGACCCTTCTTTAGTCAAGAGGACCAAGCCGTTTTCGTCAACTACAACAAAGCCTTTCTCGGACATCCAAGCCAAATACTTAACAAGTTTATCATACGCTAACCCAGTTGAAGTTGCAAGAGCAGTCTTATTCATCTTGTTTTTCTCTTTCAACGCCTTGATNNTATACGGGCGATGACATAGAGATCAAGTTTGGAACTCGGCTCGCCTAAGCTCAACGCTAAACCACCGCAACTCCCAAAGAAGGTTATCTAATGCTCGAATTTGGTTATAACGCCTTGAAAGGTCATTTCTCAATAGCAAGAAGACTATCAAAAGTGAAATCAAGCCTAAAATGGGTCCGCCAAATAGGCCTGTTTGATGTAGAACAGCAAATGCTACCAGATTGCCTAGAAGACCTAATGCAAATACTGTTATGATCCAGTAGGCAGATGCTTTCAACNNAACAAACCGTAAAAAGCATAGCTGATTCTTCCTGATGAAATCTTGTCAAACGTCTCATCCCAATTCAGCTCCATTAAAATTTTCAACGCTGAAGGAAAACCCTGTGAAAGCTCCTCTTTCCATTCTCCTGTCTTAATTGAGTTCACCTTTTTTCTAATGAATAGAACACCTATTGCAATCCCTGTAACAGGAATAAATAACAATAAAACAGATGCGAGAAATATTTGGGGTCTATCAAATGTCACTACTAGATTTAAGAAACCTACTGAAGCGCCAACCGCAAGGAAAATTGCAATGGAACTGATAACGATAAGGGCGAATCTTCTAAAAGAGCTGGATAGAGCGTTATATTTTTTAACTTGATCAAGAGTCTCCATCAACTCACCGACTTTTGTAACTATCATTTCCTCGCTTAACATCGGGGTTTTAACAATTTTTTCTGACATATTATACGATGTAAACTCCTAATGGAAGACTTCAAACAATCAAAGCATCAAGATTGACTTTAGGGCGCATATAAACTAAACGCCCTCTAAATGAGGCTTTTTATTTCGCTTTCTTATGTGCCCTTGAGCGACAAAAAGCTTAGGCTTCGTTAGCTCTCAATTCAGGAACTTGGTTACCCATAGTGAAAAAAAATGGATAAGCTTTTGACTCGTCTTTCACCACGAGATCAATGCGGTCTATGATTTATTTGTGAGCTCATTTGACTTAGATTTTGTGAAGTTCGCCAAATTGCTCGGAGATAGCCATTTGAGGCTCCAGTTCGCCATGGCGTTAAACGCAGAAACAAGACCTAACCCCTTTTCGGTTAGCGTGTAATTAGTAAACGGAGGAGACGCGTTTTTTATCTCCTTGTTAACGATTCCACAGTCTATTAGCTTAGCAAGTTTTATTGAAAGTGTCCTTGAGCTTATGGGTTTTAGTTCTTTCATTAGTTCGTTGAATCTGCCGGGGCTTTTTCCATAAACAAGTTGGCCAATTATGAGGAGGCTCCATTTATCGCCAATGATTTCTACTAACTTCTCGACCATTTCAAAAATTTGTTCTTTGCTTAGATTTTCTTGAACTATCTTTGTTATCCTTCTGTTACTTGCTTTACTTGAGGTTAGCTTAGACTTAAATACTTTACTAAGTAAAGTTAATTTACAAATTTTAGATCGAGAGTAAAGAAATAGACGCTGATTGAAAATGTTAGGAAATGAGAATTATGGACATAGGTTTTGTCAAAATTGCTGAGCTCATCAAAATTGATGGAGTCCAGTTATGTTTTGAATCAAAATGCGCAATTTTCTTAACCAAATTTGAGTTTTCACGCACCCTCGTTTGAGTATAGGGACGGAAAGCCCCACCACTTTTTGTTTCGCCATTTTTGTGGAAGGTTTTTTAGTGAGTTATAAGCACTGTTAATGGTGGAAAACCATGCAATCTGGTGTTGAACTGAAAAAAGTGGATGAACAAGGCCGTTTTATCCTTCCTTCCGATTGGCGTGAAGCAGAACTTGGCGAAACCAGAGAAGTTTACGTGATAAAGCGGAAAGGCTATTTGAAATTGATTCCCAAGCGAAAAATCGATCTGACAAAGCTATTTAACAAAGTTGACTTAGGCGTCGAATTAATTGAGGACTGGAGACAGTTCGAACAGACCTTTTATGGAGAACAACCGTGAAATTCCTAGATGCTAACATCTTCATCTATGCCTATTACAAGTCAAGCAGGCGGTTAAGCGAAAAAGGTCAAGAAATGAAGGATCAAGCACAAAAAATTATTAGCGATATTTCAGAAGGCAAAGAAGAGGTTGTGACAACTGTTGTACATATTTCGGAGGTCGTGAATATCCTAAAGAAAGGCTTGACTAGAGAACTCTTAAACACCACCATCTTAGGGCTATTTATGCTAGATAACTTAACGCTAGTTGATGTTACCAAAGCCGAATATTTCGCCGCAATTGCATATGGCGACGACCTTAACTTAGAACCCAACGATGCCTTAGCCGTTGATATTATGCACCAAAAAGGCATTGAAGAGATCTACTCTTTTGATAAGCACTTTGACCAAGTAGAAGGCATAACTAGACTCCCAATTTTATAAGCAAAATCTGTCCGAGTTCTCAGCCGATAAAGGCTTGTAGCCTCGGGCGCTTGGCTCCAACGCGAAGCATGTCGAGAACGCTATTGAAAAGAAGGGAATGACATACAACCACAAGCGAGGTGTATATCGATTTTCCATTCCGATGTTTCAAGACTATCTGAAGCGAAAGTGCAGTTAGTACCCAAATTTTGGATACAATGGATACATAGCTCTTCAGGGGTTTTTCTGCGAGATTTGAAGGTCTTTTACCATGAAGACCATCAACTGAGGAACTGTTTGAGTTTCCGCGGGGGAAGTAGAACGCTATGTCAGTAGAAATCAAAAGTCATTTGGGACATTTCATCCAACTGAAGCAGGCTTTTCTCGTTCAGCTCTCTCAGTTAACACTGCAAGGAAATGTTGGGAAAGAAATTGGAAAAGCTGTAATTAGCGAAGGAGCAGCGGCGATCATTGCAAATTTGGCAATGTCCTAAGTTAGGTACAACAATATAGTTGTTGTTGACAGTAGAGTCTTATGGCAAGACCAAGAAGCATTGTCCCAGTCACCTGCCAAAATCTCAGATGCAAATATTACCAAAAGGAAAAAGAAAACAATATACACCCCATGTTGGATTTCATGCCAAAAGAATAGCGTGCACTAAAAAAAATCCTCAAATAGGTGACTACAAAAAACAGAAATGTAGTCACCCAGAATTCCTAGCGGCTGTTTGACGTGCAGAAGGTCGCCGGTCCGAATCGGGTTCGACTCACTTTAACATCTTTTTACTGTTAAATTGGGGCTATTATCCCCCTCCCGGCGCCTTTTTACCAGTTAGAGCTTTTTTTGAAGCTATTCTGATTAAATAAGTGTAATTGTGGCATATTTACTTATTGCTTTTAAGTTTGGAATGTTAGCGCGCCAACTCCAAGAATATTGAAGACCCATCTCATGTCATAAGCCAACCTCGTAAATCCGACTTCACGTTTGACCTTTCCAAGCCCCTTTAAGAGCAAATAGCCCTGATTGAAAGCCCTTTTCATATTTCCAAAGGGATGCTCCGCCAACGTACGCCTCAAACGCACCTTCTCGTTCCTTCGAAACTTCCCAATCTTATCCTACGACGATCAACAGCGCCATTACTCTCGCTCTCTAAATATGTACCGTCCACGTTTGTTCCAACGACGAATCATACGTAGAAGGAATACTCATATTACTCATTTTAGGAAAAACAACTCAGATGCACCAGCGCCGCGCAACTCCTATGAACAGTTGTCCAGTGAATAATTGTTAGTTATGAAAAATATTTTGGAAGATTCAGGAAAGTCTTTTATAGTTTTCCCAGCTACCAGACTTGTCGGTAACTTGCACGCATCAAGTGGCTGCTATAAAATGAAAGGTTAAGGAATAAATATGAAAGTCAAAGTTTGGAAACGTTTAAGCTTAATACTTATTACAATTTTCACGTTATCAACAGTCAGCATGGTTCACGCCGCTGTTACGCAAATTCCAACACCGCCCACCATATCTAGCGGGGGAGTTGGTGAATACTTAGCTTATGATTCCAGCTTGGGCGAGATATTCTCCACCAATGGTGTCTCAGCCAACACGGTCTCAGTCATATCAGATAGCACAAACACCGTGGTCGGAACCATAACCGTGGGAACTGACCCCGTAGGCATAGCTTATGATTCGGGCAAAGGAGAAATGTTTGTAATTAACTATGGCGCCTATGGCGATCTCTCAAGCACAGTTTCAGTCATATCAGATAGCACAAACACCGTGGTCGCAACTGTACCATTAGCAAACCGCGCTCAGTTGGGCATAGCTTGTGATTCTGGTAAAGGAGAAGTATTTGTAGCCAATGGAAATACGGTCTCTGTCATTTCGGACAACACCAACGCCGTGGTTGCAACAATTAATGTTGGATCAAATCCCTGGGGCGTAGCCTATGACGCCGGAAAAGGTGAAATCTTCGTATCCAATGAGCAGGACAGCTCTGTCTCTGTCATTTCGGACAGTACTAACGCGGTGGTTGCAACCGTAACGGGTTCGATTAGCGGTCCTGAAGGCTTGGCTTATGATTCTGCCAAAGGAGAGATATTCGTAGCCGATTATCCTGCCGCTTCTTTCTCCGTTATATCGGACAAGAATAATGCCGTAGTTACAACCGTAGATATGTCAACGGCTGATAATTACGCTGGTAACCCTGGCGCTGTTGCTTATGATCCCGCCAAAGGCGAAGTATTTGTAACATGTATAGGCGGCGTCCTCCAAGTCATATCGGATAGCAATAATGCAGTGGTTGCGTATGTCCTCACCGGCGGAGGTGACATTGGAGATGCTTATGATTCGGGCAAAGGAGAGCTGTTTGTGGCCACTTACAACAATGTGCTCTCTGTCTTATCAGATTCCTCCAGCTCGTCTGCGTCCGCAAACCCAACTTCGTCCCCCTCAGCAACCTCAACTACGTCAGCTTCCACCACCCCAACAGTACCAGAATTCAGCAGTGCAGCGCTCGCTTCAGTGGCGGTAGGAATGTTAGTTGTAGCCTTATGCGTAGGTGCTACTAGCAGGAAAAAATCGGCAATACGCCGAAAGTAACATAAACGAAACTACGAGAAAAATGGAAAATCTGGGAATTTTCCTTTCTTTTTTGTTTTTTAGAGAAACAATAACAAATAAGCCTTAAAAGCTGAAAAGAAGAAAATAAAATTCTAAAGAATTTTCTGGAGAGGTTTTGTATCCTGAGGTTCATCTTGTTTCGTTAGGATCCAGCTCCAAAGCATGGACCAACACTTTAAAAAGAGATCACTATTCAAAATCAAACATTAACCAATCTCAGAACAAACCAGCACGCTTCATCTCGTGGAAAATCCAGCCTGTCACCATTTTTACTGGTAGATTAGGGCTATGATCCCTCTCCCAACACATGCTAAATTTCTCCAATAACCCCGGTGAACCAAGATCAATTAAGCTATATTTTGCCTAAAAAAACTAAATGAGTGTTTTTTTTCCATTCGTTAAGTTTAAAATTTCGTCGCTACCAAATGAGATGACCGAAGAACGAGCGAAAACACTTGTTGGAAGAACCAAAGCATTGAAGAAGCAAAATTGCACATGTGGACGAATCAAATCCTGAGGGCGATTTTCTGAAGTCTTGAACAGTAATTGAAATAAAGTTATATGGCGTTACAAAGAATAAGAAATAGTTTTGGAAAGGGTTTGCTTGTGCGGAATAAATGGATTCAATTTTTCAGATAGGCACCAAGCGGAAATAATGAATAAGGCCATAAAACACAGGGGCCCAGATGATGAAGGAGTTTTTACAGATCCAAGTGTAACTCTCGGACATGTTAGGCTCGCCATTATTGATCTAAGCAAAGCTGGGAAGCAACCAATGGCCTATGAGCAAAATGGCAAATCAGCGACAATTGTTTTTAACGGGGAAATTTATAATTTCGAGGACATAAGAAAAGAGTTGGAAGGCAAAGGATATCTGTTCAATTCAAAAACAGATACCGAGGTTATACTCGCAAGTTATCTAGAGTGGGGCTTCAATTGTCTTGATCATTTTAACGGAATGTGGGCATTTGTAATTTTCGATCGTAGCAAAATGATTCTTTTCTGCTCAAGAGATAGGTTAGGAATTAAACCATTCCATTATTTTCTTGATAAAGACAAATTTGTTTTTAGTTCAGAATTAAAAGGAATACTAACTCATGAAGATCTTTCATTGAATAGGAAAGAAAACATTAACATCGAAGCATTGAATCTCTATTTTTCGTTAGGTTTCATCCCAGCGCCCTATACCATTTACAACAAGGTATTCAAACTTGAAGCGCGGCAAAATCTAGTTTTTGACCTCAAAAACAAAAAAAACAAAAAATGGTACTATTATAGAATCCCAAAATACGAACCTGAGCACAATTCCCAAAAACTAATCGAAGAAGGCAGGAAACTGCTTAAAGATGCAGTCAGACTCCGCATGATTGCAGATGTGCCAATTGGCGCCTTCCTAAGCGGCGGCATAGATTCGACCACGATAGTGGGTGTAATGAGTGAATTTACAGATGTAAGAAACCTTCACACTTTCTCTATTGGCTTCGAAGGAAAAAATGACGAAACACCATTCATCAATATTGCAAAAGACTATTTTCACAGTAAACATCATCATAGTTATTTTGTACAAGACGATTTTGAAAAACTGATTGATACATATGCCTATATTTTTGATGAACCGCTCTCCGACACCGCTGGATTTCCCACCTTAACACTCAGCAAGATGGCTCGTGAACATGTAACTGTGGCACTAAGCGGTGATGGCGGTGACGAAATTTTCGGTGGATATGGCACATATATTTTTGGATACAGAATTCAAATGATTCGAAGAATCCCCCGAGTCTTGAGAGTTCTATTATCAAAAATTCCTGCAAATGAAAACCTTAATGGAACCACTTATTTACAAATGTTAAAAGAAGCCTTTCAAGTGTCACTTGGTGATCCAACGTTTTTCCTTGCTAATACCTTAGAAACCGACATATTCACGCCAAAAATTTACAAGGAATGGACAAAAGAAAAATTGAAACTTTGCATAGATTCCGGAACAAGCAACTTTGCAGATGTTTTAAGATTATACGATTTGCTATTTAACACCGTACCCGATAACTACCTACAGAAAGTGGATAAGGCCTCTATGGCTAATGCTTTAGAAGTTCGAAGCCCTTTTCTGGATTACCGATTCGTAGAATTTTCTCAAAAAATACCTACAGGGCAGAAAGTTGACTTATTTAAATCCAAAAAACTAATGAAGGAACTGACGAAAGGGATCATCCCAGATGAGATTCGCCATCGAAGTAAGATGCCATTTAGTCCTCCATTGCACGATTGGATAATAGATGAAAAATACGCAGCATTCTTGAAACAAATGGCTGATCGCTTGAATGACCTTGATCCAAAACTATCAAGTTTTTTTAACGAAAAAGTTCTTACAAACAAAAACAAATTTCACCCTCTTTACAGAATTAGGCTCTTTCTTTTTGGCGTCTGGTTTGAAAAGTGGATAAACAAACAGCATTTAGAAACTGTCTGACTTTAAACCAACAAAAGAATTTCTTTAGTTAAATCTTCTAATAAGTCAGATTTTACAAAGTTCCGCGAGCAGAAGTATTATCAAATTATGTGAACTAAATATAGAGTCATGTGTTATTAAGCTACAATAACTACATTTGCAGAGACTTCTCAGTCCCATTTTACATTTGCTTATAAACCTAAAAAAAGAAAGGAATTTGCTTGGTTCCCATTCTCATTATCGTTTCCTTAGATTAAGCAATATCAAAGCGATGCCAATGACGACGACAACTATTACGGCGATTCCAATTCCTAAAACGTACATTTGCGTCGGCTGCAAATCGATTACCGATGGGGCAGTTGTGGTTGCTGTTGGCGCTACTGGACTATCATAAAACCGTGCTTCAGCTGAGGATCCCCAATACGCATTTGAACCTGTAAACGAAGCGTAAACTGTGAAGTTGCCTGAAATATCTGGAGTCCATGTAAGGCTATACATTCCATTAGTATCTGTAGTTGCATTGCCAATTTGTCTATAGTTGCCGTTAGAGTCTAGAACGCTAAGAGTTACTTGAACGCCTGTAAAGTTGGTTGGCATTGGTTGCTGTTGGTATACATAGCCCATCCAGTCCTTCATGCTTGCGTCAGATGCAACGGGGACACCATGTGGAAAGTCAGCTGCCTGCTCTGTTTGCGTTGTGCCGGCGGAAATATCCATAACTGTACCACTAAATACCATGGCTGTACCATATGATTGAGCGTTAACAGTGGTAGAACTTGGTCCTCTGCCTATACAGTAAATGTTGTTGTCGTAGCCGTTCATGCATGTCAGATAGCCGTCCGCCGTGGCCCATTCACTTCCACTGCTGGCCCATTCACTTGGGTAACCTGAAAGCTGCCATATTTGTAGTCCTGTGGTTGCATTAATTGCTTCATATGTTGCGCCTTTGTAAAGCGGGTCTGGGATAGTGTGCTCATCAGTAGCTAGATATATGACTCCGTTAGAAACAGATTGAATGAAAGTTGGGTAAACACCGTAAGGAGTGTTAAAGCCTGCGTATGTACTGTTGCCTGCGCCACCGTTGCCCCAAGTCCATTTTATTTGACCAGTCAAATCGTTGTAGCAATAAGTGACTCCTCCGAATCCACCGCTGTAAAGATTGCCGTAAGCCATCACACCCGGATTATAACCACTCCAATCGTAATAATTGAAAGCCGTTTCGGATAGAGTTGGACCCCATATCTGAGCGCCTGTATCTAGATTGTAGCCAACCCATTGGACAGTTTCGTAGTATTGGTAGACAAAAACACGGTTTTGGAAATCAACGCTGGGTAATTGGAGTGTAATGTTTCCCGGCGGCGGGTTATATGTTTTCATCCACAATATCTGACCAAATGTAGAATGAGTGTTGTTAAGGTCGACAGCGAACATTGTGTATGGTGCTTGTGACGCGCCTGTGTTGGATGCCGCGAAGCCACTGGGCAGAGTGCCGTTTCTGCAAAGCATTATATCGTTATAGTCAGCAGCTATGACTGTGGGTGTTAAGGTCATTGTGTTTCGCCAAGGTACCGAAATGTTCCAGTCATAAGTGGTTAATTGGTCATTACTGATTTGTGAAAGAGAGGTATTTGTAGATCCCTGGGCGAGTTGAGCGGAGTTTTTAGGAATGTTGGCTTGGACTATTAGTGTGGACCCATATGGGACTGCGGTGCTGGTTGTGTTGGCGCCTGGAGGTAGGGTACCAGTAGTACCTAAAAGCGGAATGGGAACAGATTGGACAAGAAGTCCATTTGACGCGTTTATGATTGATGGTGATAACAAATAAGCGCTGGTGTATGGGTTGTTAGCGTATTGCCATATTTTGGATGAGTTCCACTCACTCAAGTACCATTGTGGATTTGCCGCTGTTCCTGCGTTTGCAAGGACATATCGCAGCTGTTCACCGCTTGGACCCGCCACTGTTGTTCCGGTTGGGACTCCTGTTACGTTGAATAACGCATTTCCTGTGTATGCATCAAATCCTTGAGCAAAATTGGCTGTGAATAGAATTGGTGCAAAAGTTCCATGCTGGTCGGGGTTCCAAAGGTTGTATGCGTAACCAAATGACAATGGAGGAACGTCTGTCCGAGACCAAACGACTTTTCCTGTTTGCAGATTCAGACAGACTGTTGGTCCACTGCTTTGACCCGTATACGATATTGGCGCAGTATAGTATAGATATCCCGCTATTATTATCGGATTTACGAAACGCGGTTGATAAGCTGAACCTTCGAAGTAAGACACGCCCTGACCGTTTCCGTTGGGGTCGGACCCTCCCGCGACATATGCGTTTCCTCCAACAACTCCTCCAAATTGAAGCGGATTCGTCCACATCACATGAGCAGTTAAAGGTCCTATTGCGTCATTACGGTACAATGTAGAGCTAGTGAA
The DNA here is from genome assembly GCA_003165195.1 of Candidatus Bathyarchaeota archaeon. GTDB lineage: Archaea > Thermoproteota > Bathyarchaeia > Bathyarchaeales > Bathycorpusculaceae > Bathycorpusculum. The sequence continues at coordinate 15,292 of PLSP01000140.1, forward strand.
ACCACCAAGAACAGGTGAACCTGAGCCTAGCCAGTTACTTGAAATAGCCCACCAATCAGTGTTTTGACCATAAATTGGGTGAGTCCAGTATTCTGTTGGAAGCCCCGAACTAGTCACAGCTTGGGGAATTGCCTCGTTCTGAACAGTAAGAGTAGTTGACGCCGTGCTGGAAAGGTAAGTGTCGTTAATCAATGATGAGCCAGAGTAGCCGTCTCCCCCTGCGCCATAAACCTGTCCTGGGTAAATGAATGTGAAAGTGTATGTCCCGTTTTGAGAGGGGGTAAAGGTTGTTTGTTGGTTTGATGTTGTATCTTGGATTACTGGAAAAGTCTGTGTTGTGTTTGTTCCGTCAGGTGCTGTAATCACAAGTTTGTAGTCCTGGAATCTGTATGAGTTTCCTATTTGTGCGTAGCTTGTTGTGCTAATATTTGTTGCAACAGTGGCTCCTGTCCCGCCAGCGGCTCCGTAAACGCAATCAAGCCACATGTAAACATTTATTGTTTGACCGATGCCTATGGGGTTTGGTTCTGCGACAATGTAAGCATAAGTTGGAATATTCCATGTCGGGGTATGGGCACTTGTGTTTGATAGTAGTGCAATTGGGCTGATAATAGAAATTATTAACAAGATCGTGATAGTGATAGTTAATAATTTTTGCATTAAGTTCTGTCTCCTATTTTTCCTCTTCAACCAGTTGCTAACCAAACGCTTATAAAATTTTTCATAATTCAGTCTATTAATAGAAAAAAGTCGGTAAACTACGGCTTTTTTTACGATTATTTAATTTTTTTTGCTTAACTTAAGAATAGGGATCTTTCAACAGAACAATCTTAAATAGCATGCACCATCTATCTGACTTAATTCCACAAAAAATATCAAAAGCAGAGTGCCCAAATGAAGAAGCTAGAAAATATTGACATAAGAATTCTCAAAGCTCTGCTGAAAGATGGTCGAACAAATTTCACCGATATTGCCAAGGAATGCGATACGTCCAAAGACATTATTTGGTTTCACTTCAACCAAATGGAAAAAGCAGGAATAATAGTTGGCTCAACGATCCAATACAATTTTCAAAAATTTGGATACACTGGCGTTGCCACAACTTTACTCAGCGTCGAGTCACAGAACCTTTTGGAAACTTACAATTATGTAAAAACAATCCCTGATATTCGATCGATTCTAAACTTATATAATTCCCCATATAACATTGCGGTTATTACCACATTCAAAAACTTGAGTGATCTAGAGTATATTAAAAGAGCCCTTTGTAAGCAGGGAAAAATTGGCTCAATTAGAACCTTTCTTTGGACTGATGTCAGAAATATACCAGAAAATATTTTTGTATGTCCTGATAACTCTGAGAATTTTCAGACACCGATTTTAAACGACTTCCAAATAAATAATCAAGAGGATCTTCCAGAGTACGATCAGATTGACAATAAAATTATTGAAATGCTTACGTTAGATGGTCGATTGCCGTTTGCTAAAATTGCAGGAAGTATAGCTACCTCAACAACAACAGTGGTAAGAAGATACAACAATCTAAGAAAAAACAATTTGATTAAGGTTTCAATTCAGTTTGACCCCGTTAAATTGGGTTTTCAAAGCTTTCTAGAAATTAGCTTAACTCTGTCTGATCAAAACAAATCATCGTACATTGTTGATGCAATCTCTAAGATACCAGGGGTGTCATACATGGTTAAAACAAGTGGGTACAATGATTTATTTGCGGTAGCGTTAGTTAAGGACTGCAATGATGCCATAGAAATTAATAGGAATATCTTAGAGAGACCCAACATAAAGAAAATTGAAGCACATTTGCGTCAAATTACACCAACTTGGCCTACAGTTAGACAATACATATCTACGTTTTGAACTTTGGTTCTCGATAAACTGGACTTTCAGTGTTGGTCTCTTAAACTACTGATTA
>PLSP01000128.1 GCA_003165195.1 Candidatus Bathyarchaeota archaeon
CTTATCTATTCTAAATAGCGAAGTTTCTAACCTTTGAATGTACTCGGTAACAGCCCTAACCGTTTAATCTACTCTGGAAATTTGGTATAAAGTTACAATACAGTTTGTTCAACCAAAGAACCAAATTATGAAAGCAACAAATGGTAATAAACCAATTAAAGCATAGCCAATTATGAAAAATGCAAGATTTCTACTGACTATTGTTTTATTGATTATTTCCTGACCTTTAATCTGTGGATAAATTAGTGTGGGCTTAGGCATCTTGTAGTTGGCAAACCATTTTAGAATTCCCTTCCATTTTTTCATGTAATCGCTTATCAATTGCTTATCCAAACCACAGACTATCTCTTCTTCAGCACGTTGAGAAACTGTTGAATAATAACTGAAATTGAGAATCGAATAAAGTCCAAAAATCCAAATAAAAAGATAGCTAATTGAGGAGAAAGATAGAATCAGATAATTTGAGAAACTGAAAGACGCTGGAGTGGCTATTCTTGATGCAAGTGATAAAACTGTAAACAAGGCAAACATACTTGCTACAAAGATAGTAGCATGAGAATTTGCTTTCTTGTTGTTGAAATCTTGAATTACAGTCAAGTTTCTAATTCGAATATCCTCATCATGTTTGTTAGCCTCAGGAGCTTCATTCTCTGTTGTTCCCATATTACCCCTTTTTACTCTATTTCTATGCTATGCAGATTTAAGACTTGCTAAATTGCTAAAAAAAGAAGAGAGCTAAAGCTGTCCGCATTCCCGTATCAATAGGATAAGTTCGTCCATGATTGCTTCTGTTTGGGCTATCATCGTTATATTAGGGGGTTTCGAGTTTTTATATCGCGACAAATCATTAGACCAAAAATCATGTCTTTCATTAAGTATTTTGAGAACTTTTTCCTTGATTGTACGTGTTTTCTCGAATTCGTTTTCTTTAGCCATTTTTACACCTACCTATATGAATTCATACGACACACGGCTCACTTATAAACTCTCCATAGGAAACTCCATGCTCAATTTGAGTTTGAACAAATTAATTAAGCCACAGCATAATTAAATCATCAACTGATTAAAAAGTTGTAGTGACCCATAAGACTTAAATATGAGTAGCTACTCATTATTGAGTAGCGTATCTCAGGGGCGTTTGAACTGCAATTCAGCGCCTATCTTCCTTTTAACAACCACTAACTTTTAACAATAAAGTTATTAAATTTTAGCTCTTTTTTAATAAACTAACCCATAACACTTAAATAGTAGAAAAGCAAATGTTTAAATATAAGTAAGCTATTGCAGTTTGGCTTTATAAAAATGAGGTACGGCAAAGAAGATGTTAAGCTATTATATGCGTGAGAAACTTGGACGCAAATTAGAAGCGTTCACAACCTACAGCCTAAACGAGTATGGATTATATGCGCGGCACCGAGACTTTAATAAACCAGACTCACATTCAGGAACAGATGTTACCGTACAGTACGGAACCACAAAAGCCACAGTAGAATGCAAGAACCTCGCCATGTCAAAGTACCATAAATGCTCATATAAATGGGTACTAACAAAGGTAGTAGCACGATTCAACATGTTAGACGGATGCGTACATATCCTTGTTATCAGTTACCGCGACATGTTAAGCAAGTCAGCACAATCCCTACTCGAAGCATTAAACATACACATAGTCGAATTAGGAGTACAAATCAACGTTAACCAACACACCCAACAAGTAATGCCACTACGACAACAAATAGCAACAACAATCAAGAACCTACTAAGTAAAGTCCCCACTAACAAGATAGAAATAACGACACAAAATTATACGAATACCCCGTATAGTGTCGAGTTAGAGAGTGTTTATGAACCGTTAAGGGGGACTACAGTTATTGTTAATCAATCCCAGCCATATCTAAGCCCTAATATATAGCTGGAAAAGGACGGATTTGCTTCAATGACAGAGGTATGCGTCTGCGTCTTTTGTGTCTATAGTTTGGTTGTTGAGAAGCATTTATTGATTAATGTTTAACGCTGTTGAGATGGATATTGATTATAAGGCTGTTATAATTGACAATCCACACATTTCGAACTAATGCTAAGCCAATTCAAGTCGATAATCAACAAATAACATTGAATATTGCCTCCCCTGCCTAAACCAGCCTAAACTAAGACTGAACATAAACGGTCTCCCACCTACTACCGTACATAGTAGCGCGCCTTTTAGCAATTAACTTATATTATCCGTATTGCAAATAAGGTTTAGTTTGGTGAATTAGCCTTGTTTTGGGCTTGTTTTTAACAAAAAAGGTTAATTTTGCCATAAGTTTTAAATATATATTAGTACATATAGTAGCTACTAAAGACGATAGTATGGGCAAAGAGAAACGAAAGTTCAGTTCAATAAACGTGTATCCAATTACTTTAGAACAAGCTAAGTACGTAAAGCGCGGGTCAGATGAACCCATAGCCAAAACGGTAGCCGAGTTTTATAAATGGCTCATGCAACTTTGCGCTCGATTCGATANNCAGCTACGAATTCACACTTTTCCCAAAACCGCAATTAGTCATAAAGGCAACGGGAAAAAGCACTTTCCAAATCGGTGAAATTCCAAAGGAAGCCGAACTTGAAGCGGAACGCAAAGCGAGATTTCAAGAAGTCGCGTTGTCAATCGCTGAACATCGAGGAAAAGACGTTCGAATAAAAGGTGAATAAATCATGAATGAAATTTTAGACATAGAAGAAACAGCAAAATTTGTAGCTAAAGGAATTCTCTGCTATCTTGAAAATGGCAAGAGGGTTTACTATCGACTGCAAACCTTAACCGTTGAGGAAAGCGTTGGTGTTGGCGACTCAAAATTAACCCATAAACTAATCCCATTATCAGTCTCAGAACTACGAGAAATCGGGATTGAAGAAAGCGTAGCTCAAGAGACTAACGGTCAATACGTTGATATTGAAGAAAGCACGGCTCAACCTGTTGCTCAACCTGTCGAAGAGAAAAAGGTTCTAACATTAAGTGGCGACCAAACTGCGGTTAGGCAAGCAAGAAAAATTTTAGAAGCGAACATGACTAATGCTAAACCAATTTTAAACGAAAAAGAGCAAGAACTCGAAGAGGAAAATGAAAGCCTCAAAAACAAACTTTTTTTTGTTGCAGAGCAAAAACTCAATGAAAAGCGTAAGGCTGTTTCTGATAAAATAAACGCTATTATTGTTGACCCACAAAAACGCGATGAAATGCTTACTAATTTAAACAGCCAAAATCCCGAAGGAGTAAAAAATATGGAATTTATGATGAATACGCTTTCGGAGCAACTATCAAAAGCCAATAATCAACATGAACGATTTGAACCCGCTGGAAGTCCGTTAGTACCTCAACAGATGGGCTATGGACAACAGCAAGCTACAGATTTAGCTCATAGACGGTTCCCAAATATTGAAACTGCCATAGCTACTTTGCAAACTGAAAGGCGAAATGGCGGTGCTCAATCGGCTGAAGCTGATAGGCTATTGAATTTACTTTGGAAAAAAGGATTAGGAGCATGGCGTGAAGCTGGTCATCCGAGCCAAACTTACAGTCCTGACTCAAACATGGAGAAATCAAATGCAGTCCCAGACATCAATTT
>PLSP01000167.1 GCA_003165195.1 Candidatus Bathyarchaeota archaeon
GTCTTTATCGTTCAAAAAAGTTTTTTCAAGTTCTTTCTGTACTGTTAGCCTTTCTCTTAATTGCAAGCACAGCAATTGTTTTAGTTGAGTTTAATCAAGTGCAACAGCTTCAGAATGGACCAGTTGCAAAATTGAATGATGCTGGCTATTTAGATAGCTCAAAACTTTTTCTAATTTCATCGTATTCTTATTATGGAAAATATAATGGTCAAGAATGTTTCATCATTGAAGCCACTGTAAGAAATGATTACACTGCACAGCAAACACCTCCGATGGATAACTTTCCAGGCAACAGCTCGGGGACAGCATATTTTGGTTTGACAGCAAAATTATACGTTAAGAATACGCTAATCCAAGCAGAGGATGTAACTAGCCCCGGATCTTCGCCTTTAGGTGTAAGTCAAATCGGGTTGGGTAGCGGAGACACGTATGTGATTGAGATTGATATGACAACATCTAACCGCAATGTCGACAGTTATACAATAAATTTGGTCGGATTAGCAGGATATCCAATTCCATAACAAGCGCGCCCTTTCAAGCATTGCAAAGGAGAAAAGCTTGGCAGTAGAGTGAACCACAAATTAGTTAATGCTCGCGCGCAATGCTTTCTCAAGCTCTAAAAGGATGACCTATTTTTTTGAAAACTAAGGCTATTGTGGTTATAATGCCAAACATGGCTACGATTGTAATTGTGCAATAAGTAAACTCTGGAACGGTTGGAGTTGAGGTAAAAGTTGGAGTTGGGCTTGTGGATATGGTTGAATTTGATGAAATGGAAGCAGGTATTGTTAGGGTTTGAGTGTTGCTCCACTCGCTTGATTGACCAGTATATACAAAATAAACTGGAGGTGGATAGATTATCGGCTCTGGAGAATAGCCCTCAAATGTAGTATAATATCCTATAAAGGACATAACTTGAAAATCAATTTGACCGCCTAATTCTCCTACTACTTCGACGCCAGTAAACGGGATGGAAGGAGACATGTTAGGTATAGGGCTATTTCCACCTACACCGAAAACAAGCACCAGAGCCTCAGAAGTTTCATTCAAACTAGATGCTTGTAAGTATGTATTATTTTCGCCACTATTGGCGTATTGGGCATAATTCCAGTTATTGGCATAATGCCCTTTCCATCGAATAGCGTCAAATAAGCTAACGACAGTATAATTTGAACCAATGTAAGATGTAAAAGGTTGATTAGTTATCGAAATAACTATTGAGTCATTCTGGACAAAATAACCATTTTCGATATTCACGGTCTGTTTTCCTGTATAAGGGTCAGTTGTAGTGTAGTTGACAGATGGCACATAATAAGAATTGTCAACAAACGTAACGGTGAATTGTGGAACAGAAGGTGTAGGTATAGGAACGGATGTTGTAGGTGTAGAGGTCTGAGCAAATGCTGGTTTAACCATTAGTAAACTTGAACTTGACAGTGCTATGATTAGAATTAGAATTAAAGCAAGACTCAGGCTTATGCCCCTCATACTTACTGCTTACCCCTCCTCTGCGATTTTAGACTAAGTATAACTGCGCCTGATAGTAGAGAAAAGAGCAGGGGAATTGCTATGAATGGAAACTCTGGAACGGTTGGAGTTGGAGTTGGGCTTGAACTTGGTGAAGCAGTGGTAGAACTGGTTTGAGTGGGTGATGTGCTAGGTGCTGGAGTCAAAGTTGGATTTGGTGAAGTTGTCGTTGGTGAAAGTGTTGGGTACGGAGATGCAGATACGGAAATTGAATTAGCGGTTGCCCCGTTAGCTGTGGTTATTGTTAAATAGTTACTCCAACCGCTACTTGCCACTTCCTCAAATTGTTGTGTTGTTCCCATAGTGATAGAGGGGTTCCCAAATGGATGATAAGGGACTGTGACGGAGTATCCTATAATCGCCTGAACCTGAAGGTCAACTTGACCGCCACTTGGAACTGTCGGTAGCTGAGGCTGATATTCGCTATATGAACTGTTGTCATCAGTAAAATAAAAATTAAGAATCGTGTATTCAGAGCTTGAAGGTGGAACCATTGCTTGCATGTTATTAATTACCGATACAAAATCGCTAAAATGCGGTTTTGATTGGACACTATAGTATAAGCTCAAGGTATTACCGTTTCCAAGTGCATTGGGGTTGAAAGCTTGGTTTAGAATCATAAGCTCTATCGTGTTGTTAACGTAATAATTAACGGTCACGACATTTGCCCCAGTATAAGGGTCTGTTGTGTTTGTGCTTTGGGAGTAAGATGAACCGACATATTTCAAAGTGAATTGTGGAACATATGGAGTAGGTACGGCTGGTGTAGGTGTTTGAGCACTTGCATGTTTAACTATTATCAGACTCATACTTGATATTGCTATTACAAGAATCAGTGCTAAAGCCAAATTCTTTCTTGCTTTACCCATCTCTGCCACCATGTAGTAAGTATTAATACTCTGCTATAGATAAAAGACTATTCGTAAAAGTTCCTTGACTAAGCTAAGTCAAACTTTCTTGACTTGCTATCAGCAGGTCACCCAACCGTGGGAAAAGGTCTTATGTATTATTCTGAGAAGGGGTCTGTTTTGTTTTACGCTCTTTGAATAGACTAGATAGAATGAATAAAAAAGAACCTGATAAATCCAAAGCAAGGACTATGTCCCCTAACGCTGAGATTGTACTGTTAAATTTAGCATTAAATACAAAAATTAGAATCCCTAAATATACCCCAGATACCTAAAGGAAATTACAATTAGAAACAAACACACCAAACTTAATCTTCTCATGTTATCACTATTTTGTATTTGTTTTAACATTGCTTAAAAGATTTTATTTCTAAAAAGATTGGTCGGGTGGGTACCCCAATTGTGGGAAAAGGTCTATTTACTCAACTTAGTGGTTTTTTCGATGCCCATTTACCGCACAGAAGAAGCCTAATAATAAGTTGGTTTAATAAGAAATTAGGGACTAAGATGGGCACAAGGGTACTCGATGCAACGATTATTGGTCTAATCCTAATCTCTTTAATCTTTATGGGCAGGGTATTTCTAATTATTGATATTCCGATTTTTAATTACGTAGACCCATACTTATTGGAAATGACAATTTTGGGTTTGTTTTTAGGTTTGGCTTTTGGATTAGTAGCAGGGTATTGGTACACTAAGTTACAACTCAGAGTTTTATCTGAAAAGACTGAAGTCAAAGGTCTTGGTGACAAGAAAGCGTATTATGCTTTATTCTCTGGATTGGCAGTATTTCTTATTTATTCCTTCTTTGTGTTCTATTACAGGTCGGCTATTTTAGGGAATAGCTTGTTCACCTTTGTTATTTCCGCTACTTTTACAGCTTATATAATTAGATTAGTTCTGGTTTCTTCATGGGAAAAAAGAACAAAAAATGTTGTAATGATGGGTCGAAATAATTTTTACATATTAGCGAAACAGTAGTCTTACCGTTTGAGAATCACATAGGGCTATAGGGTCTATCCACCCAACCGTGGGAAAAGCTACTTGCACAAGTTAGCGGTTTTTCGATGCCTCATAAGGAGCAATAAAGCAATGATTACGGCTAACAAGATTGCAATTACTATTAGTGAAATAGTGCTGGTAAATAACAAAAAGGAAGTGGATGGAGAACTGCCGACGGAAGTTGCAGTTGGCGAAGGAGATACAGAACTTGCAAGAAGCTGAATGGGCAGAGCTTACTTATGGAATGGATATGTACCAGATGGAAGACTTGCAAAGACTACTCGAATTAGAGCCTATGATACAGCGAACACCAGTAGGTTATGGCAGGGAAAACCTACAAGCAGAGTACGACATCACTCTGAAAAGATTCTTAGCAAAAGGAAGAAACATGGGTACTATGACTTTTGTACCAGTGGCAGTCTACGTTTCAGTTACAGGACACGGCTTACTTATTCCTACAGGAAACGGAAACTTTGCATATCGAGAAGGCGATATAGGAGCTTTTACCAGTACTGACAGAATGGCAGAGCGAACCCCTAATACTAACGAGTTAAAGATTACATCACCGAGCATGATACCAAAAAGCAACCTTCCAATTAGCAACAAGTGGACAGTAGTCATAAAAGACATAGAAGGCAAAGCAAAGTGAGCAGCAAAGAAGACATTAAAGAAGAAATACTCTCTCAAATCGGGTTAAGCAAAGAGAACCGTAAAAAGCTCGAGGAGCTTTACGGTAACAAAAACCCCAAGTTTTTTGGTAACAAATCAGATCCACACGAAATGAATGTTTATGAATCGCTTTCTTTCTGTTGTCTATGATAGAAAAATAGAAAGTTTAGAAAAGCCAAGTCTTAAATTGACTTTTGACAATTATCAGTTTCGTGGAATTCGAAGATTTATTGAGAAAAGCTAATGAAGAGATCAAACAAAAACCATTCTGCAATGGTTATTTTGTTACTTGGATGTTGAAAGACGGTAAAATTAACGATCTGATTTCTATTATTAAGACTTCTAAAGAACATCTCTACCACTGAAAAAACCTTATCGTGGAAAGAAATCAATCGATATATTGGAAAATTCAGATGACATTGTCAAAATAGGAACTCTTATGGGTTCAATGGGTTACATTAAAGAAGCTCAAGAAATCTTGGAGGCTGTATTATTACGGAAACCTAATGACACAACTGCTTTGAATAATTACGGTTATGTTTTACTTCATGAGATTATTCAAAGCAAAAAGAATTACGATAAGGAGAAAATACTAATTGCTCAAAACAGAATTTCAAAGGCTGTGACTATTGATAAGTTCTTACATGAAGGATTTCTTATTCGTCCACCCTACAAAAATTTGTGTTTATCAAGAGTGGTTGAAGCTGAATACTACGCACAAATTAAAGCATATTTACCATCATTTCTGATGGCATGGATGTCCATAGAAATGAGTATTTACAGGATTTTTTATCAGCACTTGAAGGAAAAGAAGTATGATGAAGACAAATTGTTTAGATCGAGCGTTGACACGATTATTGAAATTCTTTACCTAAATAAATGCGATTCCGAATTCGTAAAATCCAGAAATGAACTTAAATCGTTAAAAGGGTTGAGGAATCAATTAATACACGGCAACATTTTTGAGGTTTCAGAAGGAGACGCTAAACGTTGTATTGAATTAGCCTACACATTTTCTTTAATGAAGGAAGAATTTGATGATTTTTTAACAGGTAGTCAATGGTATATATAGACAATTAGCTTACGTTAATCTTTGGCATAAAGATAAGTCTTAAATCCAAAAAGCGTAGAAAGGTGTTGTTAGTTAGTCACAACAGACGGGGGTTTGACCGTTGAATAAGAAACGTTTTGGTAAAATGATACTAAATATAGGAATCGCTTTACTACTTATGGGAATCGGTCTCGGAATATACAGCGAATATTTTAGTAGTTCGACATATGCAGTCTCCATACCAGCAAACACCGCACCCGTATGGTTTGCAACTGTGATTGCAGCAACATATGCAATTTTTGGAATTGCGCTTATTGTTCTTGGAGCAACGGAGTTAGACCCAGACTGGGTCAATCGATGGTTGAACAACCCGTAGCCGATTGAATAAAGGATTTACAACTTAAATTTTTGGCTTTCAAACATCCTTTTGAATCTAAATATTTAGGGCGCTATTAACGAGTACATTCAAGGGTTAGGAACTTCGCTATTATCAGATAATGGCTATGAAAAAAGACACAGAAGAACGGTAAGTTTCTCTTTCTTCTATGGTCAATTTAATATCAATACTGTCAGTATACTTACTCGTAAAAGTTCCTTGACTGGTTTTAGTAAAGGTTTGAGACTGCGTAAAAAGTCGAATTTGTTTCAAGAAATTGCTTCTCATATGTGAAAACTGGTTCCTCAGCCCCACCATTTCTACATAAACTTGGCATTTTTCTGAGATCGAAATTAGTTTTCACACAATCTTGTTTCTTGACTAATTTTCATGCCGTGATCAATGATTATGATTGTTTGAATTCTTCCCGGGTTTTCATTTGCCGCCGTTTGATGTTGTAGCCTAATGAGAAGTCGTGTGCTGCGTCCCTGATTCGCCGTAACAGAAGCATCATTCGATTGTTCTTGTCAAACTGAAGTGGTACTGACTGGTCCGGTAAGTAGATTTCTTCGTGTTCCTTAGCTAAGCCGATGAGAGGAATCTTTAGTGCAAGCGTTTCCAAGGCAGCTTTTGCTGCACTCACTTGGCCTGGTCCGCCGTCGACCATCACTAGATCGGGCAACGGGCTTTTCTCTTCCTGCAAACGTTTGTAACGTCTCATGACAACCTCATTCATCGAGGCGAAGTCGTCTTGCCCAGTGAAGGTTTTAATTTTGAATCTGCGGTAATTTTTCTTCTCCGGCTTCGCATCACGGAAGGTAACCATACCTGAAACCACATGTTCCTGCCCCAAGTTGGAGATGTCAAAGCACTCAATTACACGTGGGAATACGGACAATTTAAGTGCTATCTGCAAATCAACCAACGCGCTGTCAACCTCCAAGGTGGACTCCAAGTTTTTCTCTGCTAACTGCACAAGAGCAAGTTTGTCGGCTTTACGAGGGATAGTTAACGAAACGGGCGCACCCCGTTTAGCAGCCAAGAATTCTTCTAGGGCTTTTTTCTCTTCAGGACCTTCCCAAACAGGCTTGTTAAGCAATATTTCTCGGGGGATCTGGTTGGTTGCGTAGAAAGCCTTTAGGAATTCTTGTTCAATCTGAGGCTGCAAGTCAACGGTGAATTGGTTTTTGCCTCGCAGAACGCCTTTTCGCACACCCATTTGAATTGCAATCATTTTCTCGCCAACCCTGCGAAATGCCATCACGTCTTGGTCGAAGCGACGCTCGTTATCCACAATCTGATGCTGAGTAAGCAGGCGGATGGAGGCGATTTGGTTGCGTAAGTCAAGTGCATCTTCAAACTTTTGGTCGGCTGAGGCGGCTTGCATTTGGCTGTCGAGTTGCTGGAGTGTTTTTTGGTAGTTGCCGTTTAGAAATGAACGTGCCCCTTTCACCTGTTCCGCGTATTGGTCAGCGGTTACTTTTTCGATACAGGGTGCAGTGCAAAGGTGGATGTGGTGGTTCAGGCAGGCGCGGTTATGCATAGTTTTGCATGTTCGCAGTTTAAACACTCGCACTACCACACGTTGTAGGTCCTGACGCGTGAAGCCTTCAGTGTAGGGTCCGAAGGATTCGAGTTTGCGTGACACTTTGCGGCTCATCATAATCCGTGGAAAGGGCTCGCGGGTCAAGGCGATGTATGCGAAGCTTTTGGCGTCTTTGAGGTCAATGTTATATTTGGGTGTATGCTGCTTGATGAGCTTGTTTTCCAAAAGCAACGCTTCTACCTCGTTGTTGACGACAATCCAGTCGATGCTTCGGATACGCGAGACGAGTTGCCGTGTTTTTGCAGGTTGATCTTTGGTTAAGAAGTAGTTTTTGACTCGGCTTCGCAGGCTTTTGGCTTTGCCTACATAGAGGATTTCGTTTGCCTCATCCCTGTAAATGTAGACGCCTGGGTCTGTTGGTATGTCTTTACTTTTGAAGTCTTCTGGGCCTGTTATTTTTATCATGCAGTCTGTTTCACTGCCAAACTGATCTCTTCATGTTGGCGGTTAAGGATTTTTGTTAAAAACTGACCGGTATAGGAGTCGGGTACCTGTGAAACCTCTTCGGGGGTTCCCTGGGCTAGCAATTCGCCGCCTGCAGCTCCGCCTTCAGGACCCAAATCGATGAGGTAGTCGCAGCTTTTGATGACGTCTAAGTTGTGTTCGATGATGTAGACGGTATTGCCGTTGTCAACAAGCCGATTTAGCACTGTGATGAGGCGTTTGGTGTCGTCGAAGTGCAATCCAGTTGTGGGTTCATCAAGCATGTAAACCACGTGGCCTTTCTTGTTTTTGCTGAGTTCACGGGTGATTTTGATGCGTTGGCTCTCCCCGCCAGACAGCGTCGTGGAGCTTTGGCCGAGTTTAATGTAGCCTAAGCCGACGTCTAGCAGCGTGGTTAGTTTGCGTGCAATACGCGGCGTGTTTTCAAAGAATTTAGCGGCTTCCTCCACTGTCATGTCAAGGACTTCAGCGATGTTTTTGCCTTTGAAAAGGATGCTGAGAGTTTCCTTGTTGTAGCGTTTGCCTTTGCATTCGCTGCACTGCACATAAACGTCAGGCAGAAAATTCATTTCTATACGCAAGACACCGTCGCCTTGGCAGGTTTCACATCTGCCGCCTTTCACGTTGAAGCTAAAGCGCCCTTCTTTGAAGCCGCGTGCTCTTGCTTCTTTGGTGGATGCGAAAATCCGCCTGATTTCATCAAAGAGTTTGGTGTAAGTAGCGGGGTTGCTTCTTGGCGTTCGACCAATTGGATCTTGGTCAATAACTATAACATTTCTTACTATGTCTGGAACCTGGAGGGATTCATGTTTGCCAATGTGATCGAAGTGTTCGCCGAACATTTGCCGTAGCGCAGGGATGACGGTTAGGTTCATTAACGTGCTTTTGCCTGAGCCTGAGACTCCGGTGACGCCGCAGAGTACGCCGAGGGGTAGTTGTAGGTTAAGGTTTTTGAGATTGTTTTCCTGTGCGCCTTTAACGGTTATGTAGCTGACGGGTTTGCGTCTGACATTGGGGATTTCGATTTTTAGTTCGCCGCAGAGATATTTGCCCGTGAGGCTGCGTTTGTTTGCCATGATTTCTTGGGGTGGCCCTTCAGCGACTATGTGTCCGCCGTGGACTCCTGCGCCTGGACCCATATCCACAATGTAGTCTGCGCAACGCATTGTTTCCTCGTCATGTTCAACGACGATAAGTGTGTTGCCTATGTCACGTAGACGACTCAAGGTGCGTATGAGTTTAGTGTTGTCGCGTTGGTGTAGGCCGATGCTTGGTTCGTCAAGGATATAGAGGACACCCATGAGGTTGCTGCCGATCTGCGTTGCTAACCGTATTCGCTGTGCCTCCCCGCCTGAAAGTGTTTTTGCTGCTCTTGAAAGCGAAAGATAACCTAAACCAACGTTTTTCAGAAAACCCAATCGTTCGTTTACTTCTTTTAGTACTTGCTTGGCAATCATCAATTCTTTTTCGTTAAGTTGTGGAGGCAAGTTCTGGAAGAAATCCACTGAATCTTCAATTGAGAGGTCGGTGACGTCGATGATGCTTTTGCCCAAGATTTGTACTGCAAGCACTACGGGCTGTAATTTTTTACCGTTGCAGGCGTTGCAAGGGCGGGACGTCATGAATTTTTCGATGTCTTCTTTGCGCCATGTGCTCTCGGTTTGCCTATAGAGTCGTGCAGTTTGAGGGATTATACCTTCCCAGCCGTCGCGCATCCACATGTTTGCCCCATTCGACCATTGCCCACTGAGAGGTTCACGGTCGCCGTAGAGAAGCACACGCAACTGCTCCTCAGTGAAGTCTTTTATTGGTGTGAAGACGTCGAATCCGTGTTTTTTGCCGACGGTTGCAAGCTGCTGCGCACGCCAACTTAAATCCATACTTCCGTAGACCGCCAGTGCACTGTCCATGATAGATAGGTTTTTGTTGGGGATAACCTTGTCAGGAGCGATTTCCGTGATTTCGCCAAGCCCATGGCAAGTCGAGCAGGCGCCAAACGGCGAGTTAAATGAAAACATGCGGGGTTCAAGGGCTTCGAAAACGATTTCGGGGTGGTTGGGACAAGCACCAAAAGTGCTAAACATCACCTCGTCCTCAAAGCGTTCAAGCTCTTTTTTTTCGGTGTAAGCCTTAGCCGCGTCGATAACTATCATGGTGCCTTTACCGATTTGAAGCGCTTGTTCTACAGCTTCGGAAATGCGGCTGCGCTCCTCATCGCCTATCTTCAGGGTATCAATGACAGCCTCAATCCAGTGCTTTTCATAACGCACCAACTTAACCTCTTCTTTGATAATATCAGAATCATAGATTTTTTGGTCTACACGAATTTTTGTGTAGCCCTGCTTTTTGAGGTCGTCAAAAACCTGTTCATGCGTGCCCTTGATACCTCGAATTATTGGAGCGAGAAAGGTGAGAGTTTTTTGTTTTTCAGCCATAATTAGACTGGTGATGTTTTCTGGGCTTTGCGGGTGTATGCTGCTGCCGCATTTTGGGCAATGATGGATACCGATACGTGCAAAAAGCAGTCGCAGGTAATCGTAGATTTCAGTGACTGTACCTACAGTTGAACGGGGGTTTTTGCTGGTGCTTTTCTGCTCAATGCTAATTGCAGGCGATAACCCATCGATTGAATCAACATCTGGCTTATCCATTAAGCCAAGGAACTGGCGAGCATACGCAGAAAGACTCTCAACATAACGCCGCTGCCCCTCAGCGTAGATTGTGTCAAACGCCAACGTAGATTTGCCTGAGCCAGACAATCCAGTAATCACTATTAACTTGTTACGCGGCAAATCCAAATCGATATTTTTGAGGTTGTGCTCACGAGCACCCCGAATAGAAATGTTATCTCTCATAACTTAAACCGTTACCTTCTCCAATTCCCAATTATTTGTTTAATCTCTGGGTAATTTCAACCTTTTTGCTGCAAACCCTAGTTTTCAGGGTTCACTAATTCAGTTTCCTCCTTCTTAGCCAACACCCGCTTAAGCTCAGCAATTGAGTCCCGCAGTTCAATGGCCCTTTCAAAATTGAGTTTTTCTGCGGCTTCCCTCATCTGCGCCTCCAAATCAACCATTTGCCGACGAATATCTGACTTTGGCAAGTGCTTAGTGCCCTTGATTGTTCCTTCCTTAAGGGAGACGCTTTTAACGATGGTTGAAGGTGTGATACCATGCTGTTGGTTGTAGCGTTTTTGGAAGCTGCGGCGATACCACGTGATTTCCATAGCGCGCTTGATGGATCGAGTTTCCACGTCAGCGTAGAGAAAGACTTTTCCGTTTACGTTACGCGCTGCACGACCAATGGTTTGGATGAGACTGCGTTCGTCACGCAAAAAGCCCTCTTTATCAGCGTCTAGAATGAAAATCGTCGCCACCTCCGGAATATCTAGCCCCTCACGTAACAAGTTAATGCCGACCATGATATCGAATTCACCCACGCGAAGCCGCCTAACAAGCTCTATGCGGTCAAGGCTCTCAATTTCGCTGTGCATGTAGCGGACGCGGAAGCCTTCTTTGGCTAGGTAGTCCGCCAAGTCCTCAGCCATACGCTTTGTTAGAGTTGTGATTAGGATTCGGTCGCCGCGTTCGATGGTTTTTTTGGCTTCAGCCATTAGATGCTGCATTTGTCCAGCGATGGGGTGCACTTCAACCTCTGGATCCAAAAGCCCAGTGGGACGAGTGATAAGCTCTACTGGGGTGCCGCTTTTTTCACGCTCATACTCAGCAGGGGTAGCGGAGACAAAGAGGACTTTGCCCATCTTTTTCTCGAACTCCTCGAACTTGAGCGGTCGATTATCTAATGCACTGGGCAAACGGAAGCCGAAGTCGACGAGGTTCTTTTTTCTCGCATAGTCGCCGTTGTACATAGCGCGGGCTTGCGGAATTGTCTGGTGAGATTCATCAATGACGAACAAGAAGTCTTTGGGGAAATAATCTATAAGCGTAAACGGGGGCGCACCTGGTTTTCGCCCATCGAAGTGGCGGCTATAGTTTTCCATTCCGCCGCAGAACCCGACTTCCCGAATCATCTCCAAATCATAATTTGTGCGCTGTTTAAGCCGTTGAGCTTCAAGAGGCGGCAACTCAGGCAACCTGCGCTCGAGTTCTTGCTTGATATGCTCAAGCGCCAACGCATGCTTTTCTTCAGGCACAACGTATTGGCGGGCAGGGTAGAGAGTGAATTTGTCAACTGAGCCCTTAACGTCGCCTGAAATGACGTGGACTTCTTTTATTTTACCTATGACGTTGCCTGCGAGTTCAATACGTATTATATCGCTTTCATAAGATGGGACAACATCTAAGACGTCGCCTCGTACTCGAAATCGCCCTGGCTCAAGCACCAGGTCATTTCGCTCGTACTGCATATCCACAAGTTGGCGGATAAGCTCCTGTCGAGACATTTGCTTGCCAACTTCAAGATCTATAGCCATAGTTCGGAAGTCATCTGGGTTTCCAAGGCTGTAGATGCAGCTGATACTGGCAACGATTATAGTGTCGTTTCGGCTTACTACGCTTGAGACAGCGTGCATGCGCATCTTTTCAATTTGCTCATTGACCGAGGAGTCTTTCTCAATATACATGTCCTGGGCCGGCAAATATGACTCCGGCTGGTAGTAATCATAAAAAGAAATGAAATATTCCACTCGGTTATGCGGGAAAAGCTCCTTGAGTTCACCGTAAAGCTGGGCTGCCAAGATTTTGTTATGCGCCAAAATCAATGTTGGCTTCTGGAGGCGGTTTATTAGGTTTGCAAAGACAAAGGTTTTGCCGCTGCCAGTTATGCCCAGAAGCGTCTGCTTTTCTGTGGTAGGGTAGTTTTTCACAAGTTGATCTACGGCATCTTGCTGTCCAGGCGAGATTTTGTATGGCGCAATAAGTTCAAATTGCATTGGGCTTCTCCACAAACCCTCAAGCAATGACCCAACCGAATTCACTAATAAGGGTTTTCTAAATTTTTGCTGTTTCAACCTTAGTTTGGGCTTTGGATGCAGCCAACTTTTTGATGCGCGTCTTCAGCCGATAATACTGCAGACGCTTCAAGCCAAAAGCCACCAGTGCTGCCCCAAACAACCCGTCAAAAACAAGTTTAATCGCGAGGTTCTGGAAATCAACCCTTATTAGGTTCGCGTGCACGACTCCGACAAACAGCGCCAGATACATTAGGGCATGGAATGCTCGCCAGTAAGCCATTATTTTCTTTCTCAATAACACGGCTCCTAAAGCCACATATACAAGAATTAACGCTACAACGCCGCCGTAAAAGAAAAAGTTGTACAATGAGGAAAAATTTGGCATAAACAAATACGAGTTAATATAGTGAGTGTTTAGCCCTTCGAAAAAAACAACGATTGGAAGCAATCTAACTAGCAGCAGCCCGGCGGCAGCGAAGTAGTGGTGTATTTTAGTGAAGGATTTCTTGAAGAAAAGTGTGACTTCCTTTAGGAAGGCGTCATTATGGTGGCTATGCTTAAAGCGATATAACCGTTGAGCGCCAGTAAACGAATCGCAAAAGTTAACGGATCAACTACACCCATTAAGTAAACCATAAGGGATATGGCAAACCCGAAAAGAAAGATAAGCCCAAAAAACGCGATTTCTCTCTTAAAAACCTTGATTTAAGCAAACGCCAAACGATGGTCCCAATGCTAACTAAATTTCACCAGTTAAGCTTGCTCAACGGTCAGTTTTCCAAATTTACCGACGTTAAGCTGGATTTCGCCTTTGAAACTGGTGATGTAACCGTTCTCGATTTTGATGTTGTCGCCAACATTAACTAGGTCAATCTGCTCGTTCCAGAGAGTCAATTTTATGCTGCCTGATTCATCTGCAACTACAGCGTCAACTATGTGGTATACCTCGTCTTTATAACGAGACCTAACTTCTCTCGGGTCACCTTTTTCCACAACTTTAGCTTCAACACTAACCCGTTTCTGACCATCTTGCAAATCTTTAATCGCAACCACTTCTTGTCACCCTAATAGATTCTCAAATAATAGTTTTTAATTGCAAAGGCGTCCTTCAATCATATAAATCTTGCCTATTCGCTACCTGAAGGCTTAGGAAGGCTAAAAAAAAGATTGGATTTGGGCTAGACGACCCCGACCAACAGCAACAGCAACAAAATGGTTGCTATTACGCTTACACCGGCGATTGTCACTCTTTTAGCCATGGAGAACTCTGGTTTGAGTTGCCCAATAAATAAGGTGCATAATCCGCCCAGCCAAATGTAGGAGATAACAAACATTGCTTCGGTGAGGAAGTGGAAGCCTTGGGTTGCTGAGGTAATGCTGTTGTAGATCCCTTGAGACGAAAGTGCCAACTTGCTTACAGCCTCAGCCGGGTAGTATATTGCTCCAAAAGAATCAAACCGCACCCCAAGCGAGAGGTCATATGGATAATAAGATACAGGCAAAGTCAGAGCAGCAAGAAGACAAACCACGCCTCTGATAACCATCACAAACAAAACCATTGCCACCGAAATAAACACCGGCTTCCAAGTTACCGTGGCTTTTAGTCCTTTAAAGAACAAGTAAATTAAGCCTGTTAGGAGAAACCAGCTGAAAAGGAATTGCAGCGAGAAAACCTGCAGGAACTGAAGCGCAAGCCCTTCGCTGTTATACTGTATTGGCGATTGATATTCTCCGCCGAAGAATAAGGCGCCGATTCGGATGGTAACGTTTGAGGTGGAGGAATAGGTGAAGTCAAACGCCAATGCGGTAATATTTCCCCATGACGGAGCGCCCGCAGGAACCCATCCTTGCGCGTTTGCACCAACTGGAAGAGTCAGGTTTTGCCACAGGTTAACTGCAGATTGGTTTGATAACAAAGAGGTCAAATCGCGGGCATAGGAATTCGAGCTATTGAGTGAGTACAATGTTATAGATGCACTTTGAGGAACACTTTGAGGTGTTGCCAGCTTTATGGCCATGGAAAGGTTTTGGAAATTATTGGAGCCACAGTTAACATTAAAAGCGTCACTTATAGTTTGGGCGGTCACGTTGTTGGTGTTTGTACCGTTTATTTCAAGACTTCCGTTACCGAATAAGTTAAAATACCCAGTTGGGTCGGTTGGTTCGGTTCCAAGCGCCGCCACATATACACTATAATTGTAGTAGTCAACAGAGTTGTTGCTTAAAGTTACGCTTGGCCCAGCCGCCCATATAGTTGTATTAATGTATGAGGGCAACTGGTCAACTGTGGGTGAGGTTTGCTCAGTGAAAGTTTTTCCGAACTGGGCATATTCATACCCAACCGTCACCGCGATGAACAGAAGAAGTACTATAATTGCGCCAAGATACTTGGGATTTTCAACAATCCTCTTAAGCGCCTTAGCTGGCGCATAGATTATCTCGGCTAAATCATTAAGAATCAAGATCTTAGCTCCGTCGGTTAGTCAAAAATCCACCGTTACTAATTAAAGTATTTGTCATTTTATCAAGGCACAAATCGAAGGATTTGTGCCTTGCGAAGTGCGCTTAACCACTTTATACAAAGTTTTTTTGTTTGTTGCTCAACATGCAAAATGCGCTCTATTAAACGAAACTAAACGAGCGCAGCACATAGCTAATATTTAAAAAAAGCTTATAAACTCCCCGTTTGGTTTTTTAAGGAAATTCGTCAAAGCGTTTGCATCCATAGTTGGGCGATTAACTTATGAAAATAAACTTAGCATCGATAGGCTAAAAATATAAAAAATATGTTTAGTTTTTGCTTACCTTGCGCTTTCTTATAGCTAAGGTTGTTACAGCAAAGAGTGATAGAACCAAGAATACTGCTAAAACTACCAGCGATGGAAACTCTGGTGCATCTGAAAATTGATGATTGCTTGCTGGACTTTGGCTGTTAATTATTTCGCTTGAAATATCACAATCATGAGTAGTTGTTGTACCTGAGTATATGATTTCTCCATTACTATATACTCTGAAGGGAAAATTGATGTTCTGATAGAAGCCTTCTGAGTTATTTTCAACCTCAAATGTCGCACTCAACGTTCTAGTTTTTTGCTCAAGGCTTAGTTGGGTCTGATTAGTTGAAGCTTCGACAGGCACGTCTTGACTGACATTCTCAGGTGGAAAACCTCTTTCGATGTAACTTCCATTTAACTGTGGCAAATAGAACACGATGTAACTGCTTCCATTAATTATAGTTTGGTTTACGTAATCAAGCCGTATAGTCCAATTCGCTTGGTAACTCTGCCCACTAATCCATCCACCACCATTTGGTTCAGTTTGGTAACTCTGAATTATATCATAGGCAAACACGTTTGTACCTGCCGAATTGACATATGCACAATCACCAAAGTCTTGAGTAAACGTTTGTTTCTGTGCAGTTTGCCCATGAACAAAAACAGCACTTCCCAACGTTACTAACGCTATGATTAGAGTAATGGCAAACAGGTTTGAAGTTTTCATGACAGGTCACTTACTAAGCTTGTGAACATGGGTCATTTAGTATTGTGTACGTAATTTGCTATTGCTACAAGTTTCTTGACAAATTGCGCTCTTGCGCTTTTTTGCCTTTTATTATGATGTAGGATACGAAATTATTGGCTTAGAGTTTGAGACGGTAGACTGGACATATAGAATTAATTGTTGGGAATATGATTGGTTGGAATTTATGCTTCCTACCATGATTTGAAGCCCTGAGAAACTGTATCTATGTCCTTGTATTGCAGCAAAGCCTTTACTTGAATTGTCGGTAGCAACTACAAACGCAAAATTCGTACCAGCAATTGGAGCAAGAGAAAATGTATAATCTAGTGTTATATTATACGGAACGGTTCCAAATTTTATGGAATATGGCTTATTAATATGAGTTATAGTGACTTTGGTATATCCTGAAAGCGAATTAGCTACAAAGAATTCATAGCCAACAAATGCTATAACAACCACTGCCATTAATAAAACAACTGTTATGATTTTTCTCTTCTGCAATTAATGGATTCCTCTTTTTCCTCATTTATGCTATTTGTATCAATGCCAATTTAGCTTTTTTGCCTGTTTCCACTGACCGATAAATTGAGAAGTTCGGTACTGCTGGAAAAAAATAGACTATGTGTATGTCTTTATCCTGAATACCCTTATCTACCCACATTAGATATCGAAGGCGGTACAAGTATTTTTTAGCTATTGCTAACGCAGTTTCATTCTCGAAGTCTTCAAAAGTTTATTACCTTGCCAACTTCAAATGTTTTCCAGTTGTGCTCTATCGTTTTTTTCTAGAATTAAAGTATTTGTGGTGTCACATTCCAAGTTTAAGTCGGCGGTAAGTTGTGTAATCCACGTATTCTACAAACGGGTTTTCAGCCTGGAACTTGACGGTGATTTTTTGTCTTCCCCGTTTATCCAAAATTTGGCTTGTGGTGCGAAGCAGATACGCGTCGCTTCCTGCCCCTGAACCATAACTAGTAACCAAGATGAGTTCGTCGGGTTTTGCGATATCCAAAGTTGCTCCTAAGCCTACGGGGGTGCATCCTGAATATGTGTTCCCGAATTTGTTAATGAGCAGGGCAGAGCAAAACTGTTCATCCTTGAAACCGAGTTCCTTTGCGATTTTAACTGGGAATGTAGGGTTAGGCTGATGAGGGACAAAATAGTTTATATCACTTGGTTTAAGGCTAAAGCGTTCCATAAGTTTGGTGGCTGCTTTGCGAACATGCTTAAAGTATGCTGGGTCACCTGTGAATCGTCCACCGTGCATTGGGAAAGGTTCGCCGTCTCTGCGCCAAAAATCAGGAGTGTCCGAAGTGCATGAGTACCAACCTTCAACTTCAGCAATGACGTCTTGTTTGCCGAAAATGAAAGCGGCTCCGCCGTAACCTACAAACTGATCCAATTCGCCACCCGGGCAACCTCGTGGTGCTGCTTGAGAATTATCTGCGCCGATTACCATGGCGTATTTTATTCCCGACCGAGGATAGCTCACAAGGGAACATGCGTCTTTAAACATACTTGTGCCAGCTTTACAGGCAAATTCAACGTCTACAGCATCAACGTCTTGAACGTCTCCATCTTCCTCGCCTAGTTTGAGAACTTGCGCAACCTTTGCCGCTATGGGTTTAACGGCGTAGGGATTGGATTCTGAACCAGCGTAAACTTTGCCGATTAACTTGCTATCAACACCTGAGTGAATAAGCGCCAGTTTTCCTGCTTCTACAGAGGCGGTTACAGAGTCTTCATCAAGGAAAGGAACCGCCCGTTCTAAACCTGCCTCTTTAATGCGGAACCTCGATGAATAAACGCCGTAGCCCACAATGCCGGGCAATTCGTATTCTTTGTTTGGCGCAAACACGGAGTATTCTTGATGTGGGTAATATTCGTCAGCTAAAGTGAAAGCTAAAGAAATTGTGGGAACCACCTCGCTTTTTCCCACGGAGTATCGTCTGCGGAAACGGGGAATAACTTCTCGTCCTTCAAGGCTTGAAAAATCAATCGCGGTGCCCTCAGGTATAATTTGGTCTGTTAGCCGTGCTGGAACCCGGATTTTGCCGTCGTGGAACGAGACGATTCCGTATATGAAGCTGGAGAGTTTCATGAATTTGTTTGTTGGTTCATTTACAAAAGTGCATAGTTCAAGTTTTCCCTTGTCATAGAATAGATCGATGCTTTCCATTTTGCCGTAGCTTTTTCTGCCGCAGTTGCTGCAGTAGTCTCTGATTTCAAAGTATTCTTTATGGCAATTTCGGCAGCGGCTTGCCCTCAATCGGTCGCCTAGATAGGAAACACGGCGCTCTATGGGTTCACTGCTCAATTTTTCTTCTCTCCTAAAATGCTAACGTAGGCTTTAGTTCCAAAGCCCTCAAACTCCAAAACGCATCCGTTCTTTGGTGAACCGCCGTCGGCTTTGACTTGGCGTTCACCAGCTTCGCCGCGCAGCTGGCGATAAACCTCAAAAATCTGTGCTCCGCCAGTGGCACCCAACGGGTTCCCATCCGCTTTTAACCCCCCGTCAGTGTTAACATAAAGCTCCCTGCCAGAGACACTATAGAAGTTTTGACCGTTTTGGCAGCCCTCAAGTATGCTCTTCCAAGCTGTGCCCGGCTGGCAAAAGCCTAAGTCTTCAAGAGAAACAAGCTCCATTATTGTTGACTGGTCACATAGCTCAACAACCTGCAATTCGGCCAGTGCGGTTTTAGCCTTTTCAGCTGCGCTTTTCATCGCAATTTGTGTGGCCACAAAATGCGTTAGGTCTTCTCTCGCTGGATAATTAAGATAGTCTGTGGCTGAACCGATGCCTAAAACGTAAACGGGGTTGCTACATAGTTTCTTGGCGGCACCCTCGCTTGTAAGAATCAAAGCCGATGCGCCGTCTGTAATTGGGGCAAAATCCAATAGACCCAACGGTTTATGCGCCGTTTTCCTGGCTTTTAAAACTTGGTCAACGGTGATTTTCCGTTGGTACTGCGCATACTTATTTTTGGTTGCATTAGCGTGGTTCTTAACTGAAACCTCAGCTAAGGCAAGATTTAACTTATCTTGATCCTCACCAGTGAGACCATGCTTTTTTATGTATGCTCTAAGCATGAGTTCATGATTGGCTTCTGGCGTACCGCCTGCATAATAACTCCAAGGATCCTCAAGCAGCATAAGGTCATCGCGTATTTTGTCCCAGCGGTCAGTCATCTTTTCTATGCCGCCGACTAAGACAGTGTTGTATGTTCCAGCCTGAATGGCGTGGCAAGCCGCCAACAATGCGGCGCTAAAAGAACGGGTTGATTCCATGGGCACATGCAGTTCAGTGAGTTCCGACAGGAAGCCTTCTTCTAAGCCCAACTTGTTTGTTATAGGTAGAAAACAATCTGACATGTAGCAGGCTTCTAGGTTTTTACGTTCTAAGTTGCATTCTTTTGAAGCCGCAAGCCAAGCTTCCTCAATAAGTTTCTCAGGTTCTTTGCCGTAGTGCTCCCCAAACCTGGTTCTGCCGACGGCAACGATAGCTGGACGATTCTGCAAGATGTCTGCTCCCTTTCTCGAATAGCAATTATCCTTTTCTGAAAAGATTATTAAGGGTTTGCCATATTTCTCAAAAAATAAATAATGAACAGATTCCGAAGGTTTACCATGATAATTGTGAGGAGATGCTTAGGAATGGAAGGATTAATGAGTCTTCAACATCGCCAGAGCTGACGACTTTTTCTAAATGTGCGAGTATGTAAAAGAATTCGATAAAATTACGTCTAATTGCTGAGAAGATGGGAACAATTACTACGCGAATAAGGAAAAGGAAGCGGCAGCAAATTGAAAAGTTAAGTGGATGTGTAAGGTACTTCAGGGTTAATTTCGTTTATTGTTAACTGGCGTTTGAGCACTTGGATTAAGTTTCGCAGGTTTCTGCTTAACTCTACTGGGTAAAGCGGCGCATTTGCGAAAGCTTTGTATTGTGTGGGTAGTTTGGAGAGGTTTTCGGCTGCGTAAGCTTGGATAGTAGTAAGAGTTGGAAGCTGGTAAGTTAAGGTGCCTTTTTCCATGACTTTAACGAGCAAGGGTTCACCCTCCATCTTCTCGCTTGCCAACGCAATGGTATCTTTCTCAAAATTGCCCTCGCCATCTTTGAATCGGTAAACTTGTTTGCNNAACTCATGGTTTCACAGAGCTTATAGATTCCATCCAAATATGGTCTGTCAGCTGAAGTTCCCATTTTGGTTCCAACCCCAAACGAGTCAACTTCTGCGCCAGCATCGATAAGCTCAGTAATTCTATACTCGTCTAAGTCGCCGCTGGCAAAAATCTTCACATAACTCAAATCTTGTTCATCGAGGCTTTTTCGGATTTTCTTGCTTGTCTCTACCAAATCGCCGCTGTCTAAGCGGACGCCTCCAAGTCTGTAACCTTTAGCTTCAAGCTCTTTGGCAACAACTGCAGCTTTTTCTGCTCCAGAAATGTCGCTGTAGGTATCTACAAGCAGTGTGGTTTTGTTGGGAAAGGTTTTGGAAAAAGCGCGGAACGCATCGATTTCATGCGGGTAAGACATGACAAACGAATGTGCCATGGTTCCGAAAACTGGTATGCCATAAATCTGCCCTGCCAAGACGTTGCTGGTTCCTTGGCAACCGGCAATATAGCTGCTACGCGCCACTTTCATCCCTGCGTCAATTCCCGGTTCCCTCCGCAATCCAAACTCAATCACTGACTTCCCCTTAGCGGCTTGGACTACCCGCGCAGCTTTGGTGGCAATCATAGTTTGCAAATTAATACTGTTAAGCAGGAAGGTCTCAACGAGTTGAGCCTCGATTATGGGTGCCGTGATGCGGATTAAGGGTTCGTTTGGAAAAGCCAACGTCCCTTCCGGAACAGCCCAAACTTCGCCAGTAAACCTAAAACCACGCAGGTAATCCAGAAAATCCTCTCGAAAACCCTGAGTCTTTAGGTAGGCAAGATGGTCATCGGTAAATTTGATGTTTTGCAGGTACTCAAGAGCTTCTTCTAAACCTGCAATGAGAAAGAAAGAACGGTTCTCAGGAAGCCGCCGAATAAACAAGTCAAAAGTAGCCTGCTCAAAGTTTTTGTTGTCAAAGTAGCTAGCACACATAGTTAACTCATAAAAGTCTGTGAACATGCTCATGTTTTCGGCTTTAAGGTAACCGAGAAAATCCTTCATGGGTTAGTAGTGGAAACCGTAGAGATTTAATGCTTTCTCAGCTTAGGAGGAAGAAAGAAAAGAGGTAAGAGTGAATCTAAATGAAACCTGTCAGCGATTGGAGTTTACGCTCATAATCCGAGGACCAAATAAAGTAACCCACTGGTAATAGCAATTATACCCAGAGCAAGTGTAAGGTAAGTGATTTTCTGTTTTCCAGCAACTTTGATTAGGAAGTCGATTAGAAACAGGCTGATTACTGTTGACGTTATTATTGCGATTGCTAGACCCGTTAACCCTATACCAGCTATTGAAGCGGCAACGTTTGATTTGCTTGCAATTAAAGTTAATCCAAAAGCTCCAGCGGCAGCAAAGATCCCCGCTATGAACGATAACCTGAAAGCTTCGTCGGGTTCAATATTCAACAGCAGCATGGCGCTGGTTGTAATTCCTGACCGGCTTATGCCCGGTAACGCTGAAATGCCCTGAGTTATCCCTATTAACAGGTAATCTTTGAAGGTTAGGTCTTTCAGCTTTCTCAGGGTTTCGCCTTTTTCCAGTTTTTTCTTGGAGTACCTTATTAGTGCAGCGTCGCCGATGAGAACGAAACCAATTAGTAGCATGGGTATGCCCACCGCAATTCCAGTTATTGAATCTGCGATAAGATATAGGGGAGCGGCGATCAAGCCGGTAATCACTGTAACTGCTAGAACGTAGAAAAACAGTTTTCTTTTCATTTCATCTTTCGAGCCCAGCAGGACCTGCACTAGTTTAGCAAGGTCTTTTCTGAAGTATATTACAGCAGCGGTTAAGGTACCTATCTCCATGAACAAACCAAAAGTGTATGCTTGCTGAAAGGTAAGTTTGAATAAGTATGTTGAGGAAACGATTATCTGTGTTTTGCTGCTTATGGGGAGCCATTCCGAAATTCCCTGAATCGCCCCGATAATTATTGCATAAATTAACTGGATTATAGTAGTCATTTCTGTTCAGTTAGAGGTTGACAGAAGCTAATCGGGCAAATAAAGGCTTTAGGGAAAAATGTTAATTCCCTAAGATCGGCCCAATACTTACAGTTTTAATGCAATTCAACCGACTACTTACTATGATACGTCTACTCGTGTGCCTTCAACTCATCTTCAATAGTGAATGGACCAATACCTTTGAACAAACCAAAGCCATTTATCCGACATTTTTTGACTGTTATTTCAACGTACTGATTTTCCGCGATTTGCTGGGCTTCAACGAGTTCTTTTGGAAGAGTAACCACAATGGAGCCGCCGACTTTCCTAGTTTTCGCCAAACATCCAGGCATTTTTTTGCCTCCATAATACTAGATTATACGCCAGTTACACAAATATTGTGTTTGCCAATACCAATCAACCAGCTGCATGTCGTATCGCGCTCCCAAATACTAAAATTAAAGCAAACGATTTATAAAATGTCTACTTTAATTTTATCCCAATCCCAATTGTCTCAAAAAGCAAGCCTGGATTCTTAGAGAAGGGAGGCAATGACCCCTATCGCGCCACCTACGATTACAATAATCGTTGCTGCCCAGAAAGCAATTTTCTCATATTTTTTGTATTGGCTGCCATTCATGACTTCTTTTCGTGATACGAGCTTGCCTAAGAAGAACAGCGAAGGTATGAGGACTATGGGAAATATGAACATCATGTTAAGCATCAACTGGACATAGCCGGTTATAGCAAGGACGACAATTAATGCAGGCACAGCTTCAAAGCCATATATTACAAGAAAACTTTTTCGTGAGTTAGGCCCATTTGAACGTCCTGTAGCTTCAAGGACGCCCCAAGCTGACCCAAGCGATACTACGACGAGGGCAAGAAAACCAGCAAAAATGAATCCCATTCCCATTATAGGAACAGCGTAACTACCAAAGACTGGCAATGCTTTTGCTAACTCGTTGATGTTGATAAGTTTGTTTCCACTAAAGACGTTTAATCCTACTATGACCAATATTATCATTAGAACTTCAGAGACCACAGCGCCAATCAATGTTTCCAAGCGTTCGTTTTTGAGGTCTTTCACTTGCTTATGTAAACGGCTATCCGCGCCTGAGTGAAAGTACAGCATCCAAGGCATTATAACTGCACCGACGCTAGCTGCCAAGAGATAAGCATAGGAGGGATTGCCATATGGCTGAACCGGCGAAAGACCAATGAAAACCAAAGAATGCCAATTTACATGGAACACAAAGGTAGAGCTTACAATAGCAATCATGAGAAGGAAACTTACTGGAATAAGCACTTTTTCTGCCTGATGATACTGGCGCCCATAAATGATAATGGTGTGAATAATGAATACTATTATGAGACCCAAGACCACTGGGAACCCTATTAGACTAAACCCGATTGCTATGCCAGCGTATTGAGCGATATACTCGAGAAAATCCGCTAAACCCATCGGTACCGCCGCCATCAAAGCCGCTTTTTTACCGAAGTTATTTCTTATTTGTTCTCCGAGTCCTTTGCCGGAAGCGATCCCTAAGCGTCCTGCTGCATCTTGGATTATGAAAAGGGGAAATATCAGAAGAACGAGGACAAATATCATTTGGTAGCCCCAGGTTGCGCCTGACTGGAGACCAGTTATGATGGAGGCAACGTCAACGTCTGCTATCATTACTATCCATGCTGGTCCGAAATGTTTGAGCCAATCGCTCATTTTCTGATTCATTTCTTTATGCGCCCCTTTTTGCCACTTAGGCTTACCTAAGTAGGTCTAGAATATTAGCATTTAGGTTGACCTAAGTACAACACTCCAACAAACTTATAAAAAGCCAAGAACCCCCAAAACAATCCAAATCCAACGTCAAAACACATATAACAACTCAAAAATCTTGGCGTTTGGCAAAGCCATGTGCGTCTCCGAAACTAGCGAAGAATACTTGGAAACACTCTGGAAATCAGCAGAACATCGCAAAAAACTGGCTCATCTAACTTGGATCGCAGATCATCTGGGAATAACAGCACCAAGCGCACTAGAAATGCTGAAAAAGCTAGAAAAAGAACGTCTTGTCATCAACAAAACAAGGCAAGGAATAGAACTCCCTGAAAAAGGGCGACAAATAGCAAGAAGAATCGTAAGAGCCCACAGGCTAACCGAAGTCCTCATGAAAGAAACGCTCAAAACCGAACTCAAAGAAGAAACCGTGTGCGGAATGGAACGCCACATGGACGAAGAATTCATGGATGCATTATGCACTCTCTTAAACCATCCGACAAAATGTCCCCATGGAAACTCCAGTCCAAAGGGGAAATGATGCACTTAACTTGCTGAGCGTTATTTTTTCAACCCAAAACAATCAGTCTATACTGTTGATTACTACTAAGAAAATAGCACTGGCGCCAAAGTATTGTTGGCAGAGTTTTCATAAAATATTGGGTTTTGCCCCAGCCAATTGCCTTCAGTTGAGCGCATAAAGATCGAGTTTGGTTGCAAAGCTATCAAAATGCCAAAGCCAGTAGCATTTGAATTAATGAAAAATTGCAGGTCAGTGCTATGCACTTCTTTGTCATGGAGGCTGTAGGCTATTTTGGCTGTAAAACTGTTCGGGGAGAAGGTTGCGTTGGTTAGGGTAACTATCAAGTTGAAAGATGCACTATCGAAGTAGCCTCTGTTTTGGCAGTAAACTGTGAGGTAGCTTCCGTTGAACAACTTGTTATTGTTGTAGTCAAGGGTAACCCAGCTGTCACCTTGTTTTTGGTACAGATAACTAGTGCCTTGCGAATAATTCACCGATGCCTCAGTGAAATAAACTGCAAAGAAGCTTGCAGCTAATATAACAGCGATTAAAACTGCGATTGCAAAAACCTTCAATTTCATTCCGTATCTACGCTCGTTTGGGGTTTAGTCGGAGCTCTAAATTTAACATATAAACAAAACGAAGCTAGCGCTCCCGCGGCTGCTGTTATGATTGCGAGGGTAAAGAAAAGCTGACCAGTCGAATAGTCCACAATAGCTGTTGGTTGAGAAACGGCTGCAGCGTAGGGATGCGTGAGGGGGTATCTGTCTGTGTTGTTGCCGCCCAGAACGTATGGTGTGTCGCCTATGCCGTCGCCGTTCACCTCGGTTCCGTTGTAGCTGCTCCAATAATTGCCTTCTTTGCCGTTATCCCAATAGTTTACTGACAGGGATCCGTTGCCTAAGAGAAGCAAAGATTGGCTGTTGTTTACGAAGTTATTTTCGTAGAGCGTGTTGTTGCCAAGCGGGTAGGCGTCGCTTGAGCCGCTTATGAATACTGCGTTCCTGCAGTTTGCGATTGTGTTCTGGTAGATAGCGCTGTTAGTGCCGCTTAGTAGCAACCCTGATTCAGAAAAGTTAAAGATGCTATTACCGTAAATTTTATTGTTGGAGCTTATTGAGACGGCGTCTATTCCATTTATCAAAATGTTCTGGGCAACTGTCGAGTTGTCGCCGGCAAATATTGGGTCATAAGAATTTACTATTATATTGTTTGTCACAACGTTTGAGTTTGCAAAGTTCATTTGAATCCCAGTTGTCGCATCGGTTATGTTATTGTATGAGATGTTGTTGTTTACTGAGGGCCCGAACCCATACCAGCTACTAAATAAAACGCCTGAGCTCATGTTGTTGAAAGTGTTATCAGAGATTACTGTGTTATTAGCTGAGTTAACATCAATGCCGGTGTTGATGTTCGATAGAGAGTTATTTTCGATAACTATGTTTGAGCAGTTCTGTATCCAGATACCTTGCCAAGATGCGCTGATGTTGAAGTTTTTGATTGTTACGTTGTGTACGTCTTGCAGGTCGAAGTTTTCGAGGGCATAAGCAAAACCGTTGTTGTAGCCTTGCAAGCTGTGGCCTGCGCCATCTATTACTGTGTTGCTTTGGTTAATGATGAGGGTTTGGTTAGTCAGGTCGCCTGTTAACTTGTAGACGTTTCCGTTCTGCTGGATAGGAGCCGTGGTGGAGTTTATAGCGCCGTTCGATTCAATTGTAATAATGTCAACGGGTTCAGCCATGGAAACAGTGAGATATGCTAAACCGCCAACTGGTGCATAGGAATAAATTGAAGAATTCGATGATGTTGAGTTAAGACTGAAGTCCCCCACTATCTGATGCAAAGAAGAGTTGTTGGCGGGTAAAAGAGGTTCAAGTGATCCAAGTATGCTCGATGGCACTGTGGATAATGACGGCTGAGCCGTGGGTAATGTCTCCGAAGGAAACAGTGTGCTGCTTATACCGCCAAGTAGGAAAACGGCGATTATTGCCAGAGTTGCGGCGAGGACAGCTTCGGTTTTTTGCATGTTCATTCAGTCACTTTCGTTTTTTAAAATAAGAGTGGCATTGGAACCAACTGGGCTGTTGCTGCGTCAATAACGTAGTAGCCTGGTGGAGGTATGTCCCCACCGCCTGAAGTTGGCTCTATACTTATGGTCCAGACATACCTTATGGTTACTCCGTTAAAGAATTGCGGTTGATAATCGCTTACAGGAGCGGTTACTTCATTTATTGATTCGCTACCAAAGCAAGGTCCAGTCGAATCGGGGTTAGGGTGATCTGCCAAAGTCAGGTTTTCTTTAGCTGCAATTTGATAAAGCGCAGTGACATTGGTGTAAAATACGTCGTGGTAAAGGGAAACATAGACTGACATGTTTTTTAGGCTGGCTGCGGTCCACCCGTCGCTTTCTAAGCCAACGATGACTGCGCGGTAGATAGGTATTGGCGGGGAAAACGAGTAGTTGCCGCCCACAATCGGAGTGGAACCGAACAGTTCATGGTATGCTGCCTTCTGATTGTTCAAAGCTAAATCCAACTTTGCTAGAAGCTCAGTTTTCTCAGTTGCCACCTGAGGAATGCTGAAGTAACCAACGACGCTTACAACAATAACTAGGCCGATTAAGCTGCAGGCAATCGCTGACACCACAGATTTTGCATTTTGCTGAGCCATTTTTTTCTTTTCTCCCGAAGCTTACAGCACTACCATGGCAGGCGACTACTTAATTCTACAGTTTAGAACAAGTCATCTACCCCAGCAGACGGGTGTTCAAGGGTTTTGAACATGGATGCGCTTAAATGAATCATCCAAATTAATGGAGGGCAGGGGGAAACATGGGGTCTGACAAAACTGAGGCGGTGTTGAAGGGCACAACGCTTGAAGTTTACCTTTTCATGCTGAAAAGCTGCAAGCCCGTCGGAATCCGTGAAGTTCAAAGAGCCCTCAGCCTCAGCTCACCTTCGTTGGCAGCATACCATGTTTCTAAGCTAGAGGAAGCAGGGCTGCTTAAACGCGAAAACGGTGACTACATCGTCTGCCGAGTTGTCCTCGATAACGCAGTGAAAATCAGCCACTTCATCGTTCCAAGGTATTTGTTCTACGCCATATTTGCCCTGGGAGCCCTGATCATCGAAGTTACCCTGATGAGGCCGACGCTTATAACAAGCCAATATTTCTTTGCCACTGCAGTAACAGCAATTTGCTCCGCAGCGTTTTGCTTTGAGACTATCAAGTCATGGATTAAGGGTGGCAAGTAATCTGGGGCAAAGCACTTAATCGCCTGCTGCCAATGAACATAAACAAAAGAGGGTTTACATGAAAAAAAGCTTGGCTTTGATCTTAACAGCAATCATAATTGTTGTCATTGTTGTTTCAGCTTTTGCAGCCACAGAAATGTACTCTCCAGCGGTGGCGGCTAAGAAGCCATTTTACGTTGGAGTAACTTACTGCGGCGACAATGTAACGGAAGCTGAGCAGTTAATTGACAGGGTAAAAAGTTACACTAACCTGTTTGTAGTGCAATCAGGAACCTTAATGGATAACGAGTCCGCTTTGGACCAAATATGCAATTACGCCGTTAACTCAAGCCTAAACATCATAGTGTATTTCGCCAATAACGTCCCCACAATCGATGTACCTTCTTTTCTCAATTATGCTCAGACAAGTTGGGGCAGCCACTTCTTAGGGATATATTATGATGATGAGCCAGGTGGAAAAATGCTGGATTCCACCGTAAACCTCTACTTTGACAATGAGAGAATAGCAAAACAGCCAGGCGAAGGGGTGATAATGGTTAATTACATGAACCCCACGAACGCTACTTCTTCGAGCCCTACAAATTCTTCGAATGCGAATTTTTCTCCTAACGGAGAAATCAGTTTTGATTCAACCACTTCACCGATGAACGAGACAATTGGTAACATCAGTAACGTCACCGTCATTGTAAGCTCAGGGATTTATTACTACCCTAACGGCACCATCACAGACAATAAATCTAATAGTTTAACGTACGGTAATGGAACGGGATTTTCTTTTGAATTTGGGCAATTGACATATGAACCAAACGGCGTCGTCATAAACGGAACTGGTCAAGCAGCAACTATAGGACCAGGCGGTAACCTTTCCATCGATAATACTGAATCATATTTTACCTTTATCAATGGCACTTTCGTGACCGCCCAAAACCAAGTTACTTATGATCCAGGCAACATCTCTCAATTTGAACCTTATCAAGAACTTTGGGATTCAAGGCCACTTCAAAATTACACGGACACAGCAGACGCTTTCCTAAGCACCACGCAGCAAACATTAAGCTCAATTGGCAACCAATCAAACATTAACTTATTCACCTCAGACTATGGCCTCTACTGGTTTGACTACCAGGGAGGCTATAATGTAGTACTTGGCGAGTTAGGCTGGAACCAATCAACCACGCAAAACATCGCGTTGGTACGTGGGGCTGCTGACATGCAAGGTAAAAATTGGGGCATAATAATTGATTGGCAAAGTCTATCGCCAATTGTTCTACAAAGCGGAGACCAAATGTACAGTGAAATGAAGCAATCCTATGAAAGCGGCGCGGAATACGTTGTAGCCTTCAATTACTCACCAGGTAATAATGGCACGGGTCTTTTGCAGGAGGAGCAATTCGCCGCGTTGCAGAAGTTCTGGACGGATGTTGTGCAGAACCCCAAGGAAACTAACAGCGTTAAAGCGAAAGAGGCGTTAGTTTTACCTAACGACTATGGTTGGGGCATGCGGAACGAAAATGATAACATATGGGGACTGTGGCAACCTGATAATAGTTCCCAGCAAATTTGGAATTCACTGCAAACATCCCTATCCAAATATGGGTCAAAACTCGACATCGTCTATGAGGATCCCGCCTACCCGACAGCAGGTCGGTACCAGCAGGTTTTATACTGGAATGAAACCGCGTAACTACGAGTTCGTTATGATGCCGTTCTGTTGATCTTAAAAAGTCAAGATATTCTGCTTGCAAACAGTGAAAAAGAGCAGGATAAGTCCGTAAAATCAAAGTTTGCAAACCGTTCTAAAAAATAGACTTAAAAGCGCTTACTATGCAAAGGAGGAGTGATAACGCATGCCATTAATGTATCCGCTTAAACATGTATTCCGCAACTGGAAACTTTTCACAGCACTATTAATCGGCATTGCCCTTGCCGCAACTTTTTTTGTAGCGTTAGATGCCAAAGCTAATTTGGGTATTGTCCTAAAATAGAATAGTT
>PLSP01000137.1 GCA_003165195.1 Candidatus Bathyarchaeota archaeon
AAAATGGTTAAAAATGGTTATAAGTCAGATTTCGCTTATTAGAGCCTGTAATGGATTTCTTTGATGAACGCATCTTGGCTACGCTCAAAGACGGCAAACCCAGAGACTTCAATACGCTTTTGGGTGAAGTGGGCTTTACCCATAACACTTTGCAGCAGCACCTCGAGCGCCTAATGGTTCAAGGTCTCATTGTTAGGGAGAAAGCCGCCGCAAACAGTTTCGGAAGACCCAAATTCGCGTATCATGTGCCATCCAGAACCACGAAACAGGTCTCTGTCGCCCTTCAAGATCCACACGTTGAACTAGTGGCCCTGCCATTTAGTCGCTTAAGGCACCTTTGCAGGTTTGAGAAGGGCGGCCACTGCAAAGAAACAAAGAAAACCTGTTCGCCTCAAATTTGCCCCAAAATCAGAAAATAAGACTTATGACCACTTTACACCAATAAGGTGACAAGCCAGCGCGCTTTTCGATTTCCTGTATTACGAAAAATCCATGATGCTTGGACCACGTATTTCCTTGCGCGCCGCGCTCTCTAATCACAAAAAGTTTGCCAATCTTTGATAGCTATCGTCATTTCGTTGATTTTTCAAAGCAAGTTTCAAAATCCACAATAAGAAGCGCTTACCTTTCGTATACTGAAAACTTGACCAAAAAGCGTAGTTTTTGGAGAGATATTGAAAACGGTGAAAATTCTAGTAGTAGCCTCAGTTTTCCCACCCCACGTAGGTGGTTTGGAGAAGTGCGCATATCAGATATCAACAGAGCTGGCACGTAGAGGAAACGAAGTTGTTGTGTACACATCGAACTTTCCAAAATCTAAGCCTAACGAATTCAAGGCTGGCATTTTGATCCATCGCATTCCAGTTTTTGTTAAGATTTTCGGGGTTCCAGCTGAACCATTTCTTTTTCATATGCTGAAAGAGGACATTGATTTAATCCATGTTCATATTCCCCCAATTTATGGAGCTATTTCATCATTGATGTTGGCAAAGATTAAGCACGTTCCAATCGTGTTAACGTTTCATAATGACACCTTTGGGAAAAACGCCTGGCAGCATCTAGTGGAGCTAGTCTACAAAGTTGTTCTAAACAAGGTCATTTTAAAAAACGTGAATATTGTGACAGTCCCTTCGCAAGCATACTACGCCGAATTGAAGCATGTTGGCGTGGAAAGAAACAAGATAAGGGTCATCAAAAACGGCATCACTTCCTAAAGTCCGAATGAATATGATATTGAAAAAATGAAACAAAATTTCGATTTTCCTGGAAAGAAGATAGTTCTTTTTGTTGGGGCATTGGAAAAAAGGAAAGGCGTTGAATTCCTTATTAGAAGTTTTCCTATGGTCAAAGAAAAGATTCCTGCCACAAAATTAGTAATAGTTGGAAATGGCAGCGAAAGGACATATCTACAGAATTTGGCAAGCACTCTTGGAATTGAAGATGATGTCAGCTTTGTAGGTCGAATTAACGACGACGAGCTGGACTTTATATATGAGAGGTCTAATGTCTTTGTGCTTCCAAGTATGTATGAGAGTTTTGGTCTTGTTTTGCTTGAAGCCATGTCTCATAGAAAACCAGTCGTGACAACGAGGATAATGGGCGTCACAGAACTAGTAACAGCAGGTTTTAATGGTCTCTTGGTTGAACCGAGAAACGCTCAGCAACTTGCCGAAGCAATAGTTAAGGTCCTTTCTGAAGAGAGTTATGCCATTCAACTTGGAAAAAATGGGGAGCAGTTTTCGAAAAAATTTGAATGGAAAAAAATAGTGACCGAATACGAAAATGTGTACAACGAATCTTTGAAATTGGAGCGCGCGGGTCTAAACAAAACCACAACCAAAAACGTAACCAACTGAGTGAATGGAAATGTTTGATCTAATCGATCACCGACCCTTGAGGGCTTTGCCTGACTTTATCTTAGCTTTTCTTATTGGGTTGTGCCTTCTTTTCTCGTTGATACTGCCGTTTAATATAGGGTGGAACGGTGCAATAGTCGAAGTTAACCCGATATCTTGGATAATTCTATCTTTTGGAGTGGCATATGTATTAATTAGGACCAAGAGCTCTCGTACACGTGTTTATCCTTCGCTTGTCATTATTTTTTTTATAGGTCTTTTTTTGCGTTTGATTGTCGCCACTCACTCTAATTTTCCAGGGGTTGATCCCTGGAATGAACTTGCTTCAATTCACCAGATACAGGCTTCCGGTTTCAATCTTCAGGGAAANNAATTGTTACTTACTGTTATTCCCGTTTTTGGAGCGTATAATGCCATCACGTATTTTGGCCAAATTTTCGGTTGGATTTTAGCTTTTATATTTTTTTATAAACTTTCAAGAGAGTTCTTTAGTGCAGAAAAAGCTGTTTTTGTACTGCTTTTGTATGCATGTGCAAACATCGGTTACCAATATCTAACCACGCCAGAAAGCATTGCACTAGGAATAGGTTTTGCTACAGTCTTCTTTTTCATCAGAAGCCTGAAAAACTCTTCGAGAAAGTACATAGTTGCAACAATGGGTACGTTTATTCTGCTTATTTTCACACATAATCTAACCTCTCTCTGCGTTATTTTAGTAATTGGTGCAATAGTTGCCCTCCCAATTCTTACAAGAAGAAAAGGAGGGGTGGTTGTTCCGACAGGTTTGTTCATATGGCTCAGCATGCTTGCCATTTTTCTGGGTTACTATCAGCTATATATTGGTCAACTGTCAAGTCTTCTGACCATTAGCTTAGTACAGCCCATGATAGGCATACCGACTGGGTGGCCAAAACCTGAGTGGTGGTGGGCCATTTATATTCTGCCTGAAGCCATTTTGGTTTCATTGCTGGCAGCTTGGATTGTTCCATTTTTTATGTCCAAAAAAATCCCAAAACCTGAAGAAATTTTCGCGATGATAATTGCTGGAGTAATTTCATTTGGGTCCAGTTTTGTGCTTCCACAAAGCCTTCCACCTTTGAGGGTTTTTAACCAATTCGGCGGCTATTTTTTTGAAGGTGCTGCGCATCTAAAACGAT
>PLSP01000076.1 GCA_003165195.1 Candidatus Bathyarchaeota archaeon
CCCGACGGCGGTAAACTAACTATTCACGCATACGCCGACAAGCTGACTGATGATGTTTTGATCACTGTTAAGGACACAGGAGTTGGCATCCCAGAGGCTATAAAGCCTAAGCTATTCACGCCTATGATGACAACAAAATCGAAAGGTCAAGGATTCGGTTTACCGGTGGTTAAACGCATGACTGAAGGCTTAGGCGGCACAGTTACTTTTGAGAGCCAAGAAGGCAAAGGAACAACCTTCATCATACGCTTGCCTCCCCCCAAAGGTCTAAAAGGAAAATAGGTCTTCGAATCAGCTTAGTTTCCCAATTTCTTGCTGGGTAAAAAATAGCGTTTCAAAATGGATTTCCACATATTCACTTCTTGACCTTTTCTGCCGTGTAGCCTCTTGATCTATTTTTTGCAGTATCCGTTTTGAGAGAGCTATACTAACAGGGTGTTTTCTCATCAGTTGGTTCTCCCACTATTTTTTGGGTTATTAATATTTAACAATTGTTGTTAAGGTGTAACAACAGCCTTTTTCTCGGGAAAGTCAAATGCTAAATTTGATGCCACCGTGACAGAGAAAAAAACGTCAATTCAGGTTCCGGAGGCTTATTTGCAATTGGTTGCTGATATTCGCCTTTTGAAATCTGATGAGCAGAATCCAAATAAGATGACATTGAAGCAGCAAGAGCAAATTTGGCGTAGCCTTCAGAAGTACGGTTGGACGTACCCGATCATAACAAATAAGGATGGCGTTTTTGCTGATGGCGAGCAGCGAGCCCAGGTATGCAAATTGCATAATGAGTTTTTTGCTCCTGTGTTGCGGCTGCCAGTCTCTGACGTTGACCGAAGAATGCTTCGGCAAATTCTCAACAAGCTCAAGGGCAAGCATAGCAAGGAGCTTGACGGCGCCGAGTACACGCGAATAATCGAAGCTGGCGAGAAGGACGATTTGAAGGCCTTGCTGGCTGCTGTTGGCGAGAAGCTCCCGGAGGATTTGGGCGGAGAACATGTGGCCTCAAACCTCATACCTGACAGCTACGAACTGGTCATAGAGTGCAAGGACGAAGCGCAACAGCAAGGGTTCTTTGAGAAACTTAAAGGCGAAGGCTACCACGTACGCGTTCTAAATCTCTAGGAGATGCAAGGATTGGATTTTGATTTTGTCAACAGTTGGAGTGAACCTGACAGCTTCCGTGCCCAAAGCGTGGTAGGCAGCTTCACGTTGAATGATGTTAAGTTGCAGAAACGCTTCAAAGGCTCCTTACAGATAGACGGCGATGATTGGCAAATTGGCATAATTGTGGGGCGTAGCGGCTCAGGCAAATCCAGCATAGCTAAACGACTCTTTCCAGAGGCATACATTTTGGGCTTTGAGTATTCGCATAAGTGTATTTTGGATGATTTTCCTGACGGTATGCAAACAGGTGAGATAACGCGGCTGCTCTGTAGTGTTGGTTTCGCTAGCCCTCCGGACTGGCTTAAAGCTTACAGTTGCTTGAGCCAAGGTGAGAAGATGCGTGTGGACATTGCACGTGCGCTTTGCCTTGATCAGAAGTTGATTGTTTTTGATGAGTTTACCTCTGTGGTGGATCGTGAAGTTGCCAAAGTTAGCGCCTATGCGATCAGTAAGGCGGTTAGGCGCCAGAAAGACAAGAGGTTCATTGCTGTAACTTGCCACTATGATGTGGTTGATTGGCTGGAGCCCGACTGGGTCTTCAACACAGACACGATGGAGTTCATTAAAAAAAAAGAAGCCACCCAGCAATTAACATCACAGTTCATAAATGCAACTCTGCCCTATGGCAGGTCTTTAGGCAATATCACTATCTGAACCGAAGCATCGGTGCAGCTGGAATCTGCTGCTACGTTGCCATATACCAGGAGGAGCCAATCGCTTTTATCGCAGTGATTCACACCCGCATGAAAGTGAACTTTTTCCGTGTCAGCAGGCTTGTAGTTTTACCGGATTATCAAGGAATAGGCGTTGGAAAGCGTCTCTTGAACTTCATTGCAGAGCTATACACTGCGCAGCTGAATCTGCCGTTTTACCTAGTGACGAGTAATCCTCAGTTGATACGCGGAAACATGGGCAACTGGAGAGTAAAGCGTGTTGGCCACGGCAGCCACGGAAGAGAAGACACAAGGATAAATCGGGAGATATCGAAGACAAACTGCAGGCGACGCCTCAGCGTATCCCTGCAATATATTCCGAATCATAAAGCGACCGAGGCATAAGATGGTTAAGGGCAGGACCCGCAATCGACATAAACTTCGAATAATTTATGATATTCTTGACTGCTGCAGTGCTAAGCCCCTAATTATCTCGCACATTGCACGCAAAGCAAACGTCAGCAGCTTGCCTTTTTACGAACTAATTGAGGGACTAATTAAATCGGGTTTATTGACTAGGCAGGAAATCGGTAAATCTACATATTATAAGACTTCGCCTGCTGGTCGTGAATTCATTAAGAAATATGATATTTTACTTTTAATGGTAAAACCACTATTGGATGCTTCTGAAGCTTTTATTGCTCAATCAGAGGTTCTGTCAAGTTCCTAAGGTATTTGGGGTTCATGTAAACTTTCGAGGGATAACGCATTAGACATAACTCCCAATTGTTGCAAGAATTATTCCGACTATAGCAATGATAGCCACTATCAACCTTTTTCTGCCTTCTTTGAAAAGAGTCTTTCCGCCTTTGCTCTCATCACCAGACCTGAAATCATCATAGAACCATTTCCAGCGTAGATATTTTCGATATGGTCGTATAACAGCCCCTATACTGATTGAAGCACCAATCGCAATAAACGAGAGCTCTAATAACGTTGTCATTCTTTCTTACTCAGTTCTTCCAGTTTTGATTGGTTTGACTTCGATTATAAGTTCTTCGGCACGGCTTTCAAAAACCATTCGAGTTTATCCTATTCTGTTAAACGAATTGATTTATGATGCTTCTTGGAACGGTTGTTCTGAGTGATTTGCTTTTGGTTGTGGCTTGGTTCAGTTTTGTTTGAAGGAAAAAACAAATGGCTTACAATAATCCAAAAGGCTTCTTTTTCAACTTAAAATCGAAATAGTAAAGTAACCTTATCCACTATTGGTTTTCCATCTATAATGGAAGGAATATTAATTTTCTTTACTCTGATGATAAAATAAAACCTGTAAAGCCTTTCTTCCTCTATACGTCCAGATTTCGGAAGGACTTGGCGGGCACGCGCAGACACGTTTCTCATAGCCGCGCCCAAATACAATTTGTTGTTGTTTCAGCACAATCACATGCTCTTAAACCGCACACCCCTAACTAGATGTTGAGGTTTTTTGATTTGTCATCTGAAAAAGCACCTGAGAAGATAAAATCTGAAAGAGTAATTTCTGAAAAAGTAATGCATTTTGAAGGAAAAAACAAGGACTTAAATCAATTATCACAGCAGATCGTACAGAAGTTGACAGCTGACGGCTATAAAACGCAGTCAAAAACTGCGCCAACGGGCATAATTATACAAGCGCAGAAAGCTGGAGTTCTGAGGGGTATCATCGATGCGAACAGAGCATTCAGCATCTTGATAGCGGGTCAGCCGAACGATTTCACTGTCCATGTAGGCATAGGAAAGTGGATCCAGAACTTGGCTGTGGCAGTAGTCGAAACTGTCCTCATAACCTGGCTTTTTCTAGCAGTTGATGTGCCAGAAGTATTGTGGACTCGAGAAGTAGAAAAAGGAATCATCAAAGAAATAACGCAGATTGTAGGTTAAACCAAAATTAGCCTTGTTTTTTTCTTTTTTTTAATTTTTTTGTTGGGTCAATCAACTCATGCAATGACTGCAGAGGCTTAACGCATGACCGAGGGAATTGAAAAAGCTCTAAAGAAAATTGGTTTTGAAGTGTCAAAGCCTGTGCATGCATCGATAACAATACTCTTCGGATTATTTGTGTGGACGCTCCCACAATTTTTATCGTTCCTTGTAGGAGCCTACTTCATAATTCAGGGAATACTGCTATTCATTGACTATTATGGATCTAAGAAGAAAGTAACGAAGACGGACGTCCCCTAATTCCTTGTTTCTTAATTGGCAAAGGGTCCAAGATCAAATTAACCCAGCGAGAATACTCCTTGTCTTCAGCCAACTGCTTAGGGACATTTGTATTGTGCTATCTGTGGTGGTTTATTTTGCATAATTGGGCTTGATCATAACTTTCGCGTACCAGGGTCTATGAACTCACAAATTATTCCCAGAAGCGGCTCAGTTTCCATGTAGTAGAATACGTTGTCACCGATCTTGCCGCTCATGAGCACGTTGACTCCCATTTCCTTGAACGCGGCAAGCGTCACTTTAGGGTCTTTAACTAGTGGCTGGACATGATGCAGACCTTCGCCCCTCGCCTCTAGAAAATCTTTCCATATGCTCGGGCCTTCAAGGGGCTGAATCAGTTCCAGCTGAATGTTTCCGTTTTGTGCAATTCCCGCCAGCATTGAGGTCTCAACGGGTTTCCCCCGCAGGGTCACATCCGTGA
This sequence comes from Candidatus Bathyarchaeota archaeon, assembly GCA_003165195.1. Taxonomy (GTDB): domain Archaea; phylum Thermoproteota; class Bathyarchaeia; order Bathyarchaeales; family Bathycorpusculaceae; genus Bathycorpusculum. The sequence goes on from PLSP01000076.1 coordinate 4,501, forward strand.
GGATCGGTGGCTCCATTCTAACAATCTGCCAAGGTCCGATACCCAATGTCGCCCAATAATTGTCCACTGTTTTTAGCAGATCCTTCACAACGATTCCTATCTGAATTATGTTGTCTATTTTTATTTTGGGTACAACAGAATTGCTTATAGTTTTTTGCCTCCTGCTTCTCTTGGTGAGCGTTGCATAAAACGAGCTCTAAAAAGGTAAGCGCGGAATTCTATATATAACTTATTATCAGCGTTCTAAGATTTTTTAGAATCCATTAAAAAGCTCAATGTTTTTCAACTTGTAATATAGTGCAATCGGATACTGTTAAGTTATTTGTCATG
>PLSP01000158.1 GCA_003165195.1 Candidatus Bathyarchaeota archaeon
ATCCATCTGCTAGACCTGAAGCCTGCCTCACCGAGAGCAACATCGATTTTGTTGTTATAGGCGAACCTGAAATTACTGTTTCTGAACTAGTTGATGCGCTCGAACAGGGTAGAACCCATTTTATGAAAATTGACGGGTTAGGCTTTAAGGTTGATGGAAACATCGTATTGACTGGCAAGCGGGCAGTCATTGAGGATTTGGATGCACTACCGTTTCCAGCCAGGCACCTTCTGCCGATGGAAGCTTATTACGAGGCTGTAAGGGAACTTCCTCTGCGTGGCGAAATCCGTAAGCCATGGACAATTATGATTACAAGCAGAGGCTGCCCTTACAACTGCGTTTTTTGTACGAACTGCATTGTTTGGGGTAAAAAGTGGCGTCCCCGAAGCCCCAAGAATGTGGTTGATGAACTGGAGCAGGTTGTGAAGACTTATGGGCTCAAACAAATTGACTTTTCCGACGACAACATGACGCTGGACAAGAAACGCATGGCTGATATATGCGACTTGATTGTTGAGAGGGGATTGAGTATCGAATGGTTTACACCTAACGGTATTAGAGCGGACACACTCGATGAACCACTGCTAAGAAAAATGAAGGCGGCGGGATGCAAAAAAATCCGAGTCGCCCCAGAATCGGGTGTACAACGAGTTGTTGACGAGGTTATTGGCAAGAATTTAGACTTGAAGAGCGTGGAGCAGGCGGTGGTTACAGCCAGGAAGGTCGGCGTTAAAGTTGGATGCTTCTTCGTAATCGGATTAATCGGTGAAACAAAAGCTGACATTGAGGAAACCATACAGTTTGCTTACAAGCTTAGACGTTTGGGGGCTGACAACTTCATCTTTAGCATTGCTATGCCCCTCTACGGAACTGCCTTTTATGAGCAAGCAAAGGAAGGAGGCTTTCTAAGAGAAGGCTTCTGCGATTACGCTTTGGCAGCGACCGACCCATTGATTGAGACGCCACAGTTTTCCGCCGAAGATTTACGTGAGCTGTGCGCAAAGGCTAACTTGGTGAATCCAACGTTTACACGCTACAAGTTGCTAAGGGCTATTCGGAACCCTAAAAGAACTGTCAAGATATTGCTAAAAAAGAAGCAATCTCAATAAGTGGAATCAAAAGGTTATTACGTGAAGTCGAATCTATGTTTGGTGACGATGATTTATGAAATTCGCAGAAGTTGCTATCTTGCTAAGGGAAATTGTTGACTTATGCCCAGGTTTGGATGGAAGCACAATTACGTTGGTACCTCAGAAAGCTATGTATCCCTTGTACAGGGGATACCATGTTAACATTGGTGCAAACGTCAGTCGGGAAAGCATGGGATGCTTGAGGAAAATAGTGGAAGGCCACGATTTAGTTATGCAGGTTAAGGTAGATTCGGTAGTTATCTACGAAAGCAGATCAACCGACCGTTCACCTTAACTGCCTCTAACTGCGAGCTAAACGGCAAGGTTTTTGAGTGCCCATGTTTTATTATTGCAAACCAAGGTTGAAATTATTTTGTCAAAAAAAGCAAAAAAAGCTGACGGTCTAGAACAGCACAAAAAAATCCAAAGAGAAAAAGAACAGAAACGAAAAGAAAGAAAACAAGTTGCACTCCCATCCAAACATACCAAAGGCAAGAAATAGTTCTTTTTTGTAAAGAACTCACATCAATTTTATTTTTTAATTGCACAAAATGAAAACAATGAGGTTTAAATGCTCAGTCCATTAACTTTCGCTGGTAACTCCGTTTTTTGGTATAAGCAATTAAGCAAAAGCCCAAAAAAGTGGCTACAACTGCCACCACTGCAGGTGCAATAGATTCGGTTATTACAGGTTTTGCGGGTAAGTATGATGGGGAGTTCGGCGAAGAGGCAGGTGTTGGTGCCGATGTTGGTGATGGGGTGGTTAGGGGAATGTTGTTTGGTGGGTTTGTTGCGGTTTCTGACGGATGAGTAATTAGTGATAGTGGGTTTTGAGCGTTCGTATCGATGTTGAAGTAGATTGAATCGGAGTAGTATTGGCGACCAGGTACATTGAGGCTGGTTTGCAAAGAAACAGTTAACTTGTGAGAGCCTTCCGATAAAGTAGGCAACTGGATCGTTCCGAAGGAGCCATAAACAACATGCAGTTGATCAGCGTTTTGGAGAGTGTAAGGCATAGAACCGCCGTAGACGCCGTCTATGCTATAAGTTAGGTTGTACTGGATGCCGAATCCGCATTCGAAAGTATAATTAAAGATTAGAGAATCCGATGTGTATGTTTGGTTTAATGGACATAAAACGGTAACCCCGTCTGAGAAGTGAGTAGAATCGTTGTTGGATTGAGCGGTAACAGGCTTTAAATTCAGAAGAAACGACGCGAGGAAAAAGGTTGCTATCAGAAACGCAAAAGCTGTTTTTCTTTTCATTCCAGGTTACCACAACGAGTCACATAGCAAAGTGGCTTTTAGCTCTCCCCAAAGAACAGCCTGTTCTCTAAAAAGAACACTCTTTTATTGTCTGGAGAAAGCGACTTTTCCATCGATAATGGTCATACTTATTGCAATAGTGCTGATCTTATCCGAAGGCACAGTAAATGGGTCTTCGGAGAGAACGGTTAAGTCGGCTAGCTTGCCTTCCTCAATTGACCCTTTTATGGCTTCTTCGCTTGAACAGTAGGCCCCATCAACTGTATACATGCGCAAAGCTTCTTCCATGCTTAAACGCTGCTCAGGAAAGCTAGGTCTCAGAACGGATTCTTGCAAGCCAAGCAGAGGATTTAGAGGTTCCATAGGGCAGTCTGAGCCGCCAGCAACTTTCACTCCTGCTTCAAGTAGGCTTTTGAGAGGGTGAAGCCACTTAGCCCTCTGAGCGCCAAGACTCTTAGTGGCTGACCAAACCGTAAACTCGGTGCTAATAACCTTGGGTTGAACAGAAACAACCACATCCTGAACCATCAGCCGCTGAATTAATTCTTGGTTCAGAAGCGCGGCCTGCTCCATACGGAAGCGAACTGTTTTTTCATGAGGCATCTCAATTGTCTTTAACGCTAAATCCACAGCTTTGTCGCCCATGGCATGTATGACTGGCTGAAGACCCGCAACTAACACATTTTGAACTGAAGCCGCTAACGCCTCCGCTGCGTATAGGATTTTGCCGCTGTTGCCTGGTTCGTCACTGTAGGGCTCAAACAACGCGGCTGTTTTGGAATCCAAGTACCCATCAACATATACCGCGACGCCTCCAACACGCAGAAGCAATGGGTTAGACGACTGAAGGTTAGTAGCCTTCGGCATCATCCCTTCTGGAACTACCACGTTTACCCTGACTAGAAGCCTGCCTTCAGCGTATAGCCTCTCAATAACGGGAAATTCAATCTCTGAAAGCACCAACCAATGCACGTTGGTTATACCTGCTTCAACGATTTTTTGGAGTGCCAAAGCTGATGCTTCCGTAAGTTCATCGATGTCTGGTTCGGGGACGACTTGCCAGATTAGGTTGGTTGCAGTGCTTCGAAAGATACCGGTGAGCTTTCCTGTTTCTGGGTTTTTGTCGATGGTTCCTGCTTCAGGGGGAGACGTTTGCTCTGTTACCGCAGCCAGCCGCATGGCTTCGCTGTTTACTGCGCATATCATTGCTGCCTCATGGTATAGTATAACGGGGTTGTTGGATGTCGCTGCATCTAAATCTTGGAGGTTTAGGAGGCGTTTTTCTTTGAAGCGATTGTTGTTCCATCCCCTGCCGATTATCCATCGGCCAGCGGATGTCTGCTCCGCCTTGGTTTTGACCATATTTTGGAGTTCGACGATTGATTGGGCGGTGGTTAAGTCAAGCCACATGAGGCACCTTCCAAAATCAGCCACATGCACGTGGGTGTCGATTAAGCCGGGCACAATGGTTTTGCCTTCTAGGTTGATGACTTGAGTGCTATCGCCAATTAGCTTCTTCACTTCCTGGTTTGTGCCAACCTTGACTATTTTGCTTCCAGTTATGGCGACTGCTCGAGCAAAGGGCTTATGCGGGTTCATTGTTTTTATGTCTGCGTTTACTAAAGCTAAATCTGCAGGCAACTTTTTTTCTCCAGGCAGCTAGATACTTCGCTTATTGAGTACATGCCATAAAAACCCTTCCTCAATCACCGCGTCCGGCCACCAATGAAGCGCAAAGACTTTTTGCCGCAAAACCAGACCTCTTTAAAGCAACCTAAACTGAACCAAAAGCTAAAGCTAAAAAAGAGCCCAAAACAAGCCCCTACACCCAGGGTCTGCAACAAATATAGGCATTCGAATAGAAAGCAAAACCTGACAGTTTGAATGCAAAATCTGTTTTCGCCCTTTGAACGGAGGCATTAATAAACGCTAAAAAACGTAAGCGCACGCCAAAACACGCAGGACCACGGGAAAAAACTTTTAGGCACGCTACGGCACGGGAAAACACGCTAAAACACGCAACCTGCCAACGCCCCAAACGCTAAATCAAAAAAGCAACCCAAAACACAAGCAACAAAATTTTGGCTCTCGAAGTTACGGGTTTGTTTGCCTGACGAAGAGCACGAAGAGAGGGGGGAAAGGGTCTACTATTTACAACAGATGACTATATGTAAAAAGGGGAGAATTAACCGGTAAAACGTCTTTTCTTGACGCCCCCGCCAGCTGGGTGCTGTTTGCAAAACACATAATAGTTGGCGGCGCCGTTTTGAATCGTAAAAGTCGGGGAAACAACGTGAAAGCTCACGTAGCACTTGTAAATCCACCTTACCCAGTTGAGGCGCCGCAGGCAATTTTCATCCCGCTGGGAATCTGTTATTTGGCAGCAGTGCTTGAGGAAAAAGGGTACGTGGTTGATGTTGTTGATTGCCAAACCAGCCAGCCCTCCCAGCAGCAATTACAGGACAAGTTTGCTAGCCTAAACCCAGATATAATCGGCGTTACTTCAGCCACCCTCACGTATCTGCCAGCCCTCGACATTCTCAAAGCTGCCAAAAAGGCTCTGCCAAACGCTTTGACCATGATAGGAGGTCCACATGTCACCGTTATGGATCAGCAAGTCTTCACGGAAAGCCCAGATGTGGACATTGTGGTGCGAAGTGAAGGCGAACAAACCCTGCTGGAACTCGCAGGGTTAGTGTCAGAGGGCAACCTCAAAGGTCTAAGCGACGTACTTGGCATAACGTTTCGTAGAAACGAGCAAGTCTACCGCAACTCAGACCGCCCATTCATTATTGACATTGACAAGCTTCCGTTCCCAGCCCACAAACACTTCGATGTATCCAAGTATAAGATCATGGGCAAAACCTACCTCCCTATTATAACCAGCAGAGGTTGCCCCTTCCAATGCACTTTCTGCGCTGGCTATCGGATGTGCGGACGAGGTTTCAGGGGAAGAAGCCCAAGCAAAGTGGTTGACGAACTTGAATGGCTCAGAGACTCTTTTGGGGCAGGTATCTTTGCGTTTTATGATGACACGTTCACATTTGACGCGAATCGTGCGATGGCGATCTGTGATGAAATGCAGAAGCGCAAAATGGATTTGCCGTGGGATTGTCGTACACGAGTCGACCGAGTTTCCAAAGAACTCTTAACTAAACTGCATGGCACGGGATGCCAGCTTATCCACTTCGGCGTCGAATCAGGCAGCCAACAAATGCTCAACCTGATGCGCAAAGGAACAACTGTGGAGCAGAATGCACAGGCTATAGCATGGGCTAAAGAAGCTGGCATTTCAGTCGCCATTAGCCTTGTCATCGGCTACCCAACGGAAACACCCCAGATGCTTCAGCAGACAATCGACTTTATCTACAAAACTAAGCCAGACTATGTTTACATGTGTGAAGCAGTTCCCTACCCCGGCACCGAACTGTACGAGTATACCAAAAAATTGGGCTTAGAACTTAACACGGACTGGACACAGTACCATGAGCAAACGCAAGTCTTCAAAAACGACTTATTACCGCTTTCCAAGCTAGAGGAAACAAAAAAACAGTTCTACGACAAATATTTCTCGCCGACTTACTATCTAAAAAAGAGACGCCAAGGCGACTATTACAGCCAAGTTATGGCGAGAATGGCGCTCAATCATCTGGTTAACAAGTACAGGTTTTCACGGTGGGCATTTAAGCAGGTTGGCAAAGTTCGAAGCCCAAAGGTAAGCCCTGGAGGACACAGCACACCAAGTAAACAACAGCAGGGTTAAGGTCATGTTGAAGGCTTTCTCAAATCAAGTTCAAGGCATAAAATACCTGCTGACACATCCTCACCAGCTTAAATGGGTAATTAACCGCGAACTATATTTTGGCAAAAGAAAAAAAAGCAAGAAAAACTGGGTTGAATGGCAGAAGTACGACGCGAAAACCCACATTATGATGATGCAAGCGCATGCTGAAACCCTAAGCGTAAACACACTCAACGCTACGCGAATTCAAATATTCCTTGACATGGTTAACTCGATAGGTGGTAAGGATCTTAAAATCTTGGATGTGGGCTGTGGAGACGGCGTGATAAGCGGTCCAATAATGAAGTTGGGAAATTATATTGCTTCAGTTGAGTTGCCAGTTGTAGCCAGTTTAGCCAAGAAATGCAATGTTTCGTCAGTTATGGCTGGCGACGCGGAAACGTTGGCTTTTGCATCTGCAAGTTTTGACTTGGTAATAGCGTCTGAGATGCTTGAGCATTTATGGGCACCACAGAGTTTCTTAGACGAAGCATATAGAGTTCTAAAACCAAACGGCTTTTTGATAGTGGAGACCCCTGAAGGTGTAGGTGGCCTCAACTATGACTCACATAGGAACTTTTTTACTGTGGAGAAACTCAACTCGATGCTTAATATGCGGTTTAGCCTTGAAGAAGTCAAACGCTTAGAAGCCACTGGATCAGCTCAAACACCAACAATTATCGCGTTATACCATAAAAAAACAAAATGAAAAGGGCTATTTTTTGGCTTTTTTCCTAATTAGGTAACCGAATGCAACAGTTGCGATTATCAAAGCTGCAACAATAGCTGCGGATGCATCATCCAAAAGTGTTATTGCGTAAGCGTCGTGTGAAGGGGAAGGTGTAGGGGCGGGAGTGACTTGGGCTGCAGGATTATTTGTGTAGCAGTAAATGTTCCAGTCGTTGCATCCGATGTACAATCTGCCGTTGGCTATTGTCGGCGAAGACCAACTGCTGGATGGCGTGGTGGCATTCGCAATTTTTGCGCCCTTGTTGTTTGCGTCGAGAATGAATATGTGCCGTTCGCTGGTTGAAATGTAGATTTTGCCATCAGCGTAAGATGGTGAAACATATGTTTCGTCGCCAGTATAGAAGCTCCAAAGTGTATTGCCAGTGGTTGCGTTAAGAGAAGTTATGCTGAATTTGTCTATTATGTAGACTTGGTCGTTGACGTAGATTGGTGAGGAAACGATGAATTCCATAGCTTGTGGGTCAGTGAAGTTCCAAAGAAAGTTGCCGTTTGTTGCATTGACACCGTAGTATGAACGTAAATCCGAGGATGCAAACACCATGCCGTCTGCCACAGAGGGCGAACCCATCATTTCTTCGCCGCCCGTAAACTGATACTCGTACGGCAGTTCCTGTTTCCAAAGCAAACTTCCGGTGTTAGCGTCCAGCTTATAGAGAACGCCTGAAGTTGGTTCCTGCGCTGTGAAATATACTGCTCCGTCGGAGACCGCTGGGGAAGATTGGATTTGCCCCTGAGTTTGGTACATCCAGATTATGTTGCCGTCGTTGGCGTCAAGAGCATACATATCGCCATTTAACGACCCGACATAAACTATACCGCCAACAATTACTGGCGAAGATTTGAGAACAATCGAGCCATAGGTGTAGGGCAAGTCGCCATTAACAAAAGTTTGCCAAATCAACGCCCCACTATAAGCGTCTAAACAGTAAACGTAGCCGTCGTCGCCTCCTGTGTAAACTCTTCCGTTTGCAATCGCAGGCGAGGACTCTTGAGCATCTTTTGTTGTGAAATCCCAGATTAGGCTGCCACTATATGCTCCAACAGCGTAGATGTTTTTGTCTTCAGAGCCAAAGTAAACTATGCCGTCTACAACGCTTGGTGAAGAAGCGACTGATCCGTTAGTTGCGAATTTCCAAGCTAAACTAAGGCTAGACGGACCGGCTTGGGCTGTGGAAGAATGAGTTGGGTCTGCACGCCACATGGGCCAGGAACTGACTGTTTGTTCAGAGCCGATGCACCAAACTTGGTTTACTCGGTTATACTCGTTTCCAGAGATTTGATCGACAGAGGTTGTTACAGTTCCTGGAATCAGGTATAGGTTGCCGTAGGCTACAATCTGTGATTCTCTCGGCGCTAAGGCTTCTACTGGAAGCGTCCATATTGTTTGTCCGTTGTAAGCGTTTAGGCATGCAAACTGGGAGGTACCAACTTGGCCGCCGTACTCAGCAATTTCGCTTGTGGTCACATAGACTTTGCCGTCTGCAACCGTGGGCATTCCTGGCCAGAGAAGCGTTGCGTCTGGGCTTTTGTATTTCCAGACCAGACTGCCTGTGTTCATGTTGAGGGCATAGAAGTACCCGTCTTTGTTCATTTCGTAAACCATTCCATATCCTATGGCAGGACCTGTTGTGAAGTAGCCATCTGTGTCTCCTGTTGGCGTGTAGGTCCAAATGACGTTGCCGTTGGTTGCGTTAAAGCAGTACATTGTGTCATCGTCTGTTCCACCCCTAAAGAACATGCCATTTGAATAAGCGCCGTCGAAAATCATAGGTCCCTTTGTGAGGGTTTGCCAAACTATTGCGCCTGTCGTGGCGTTAAGTGCTATCTGAATGTTCTCAAAGGAGCCAGGAAACACTAAGCCTTCGCCGTAGGTTGTTCCGATGCCTGTTCTTCCTCCGCCTGGAACATAAGTTTGCCAAGCCAAAGTAGGCGGATTTGAGGGGTCAGCGAAACTCCATGCTTGAATATAGGATCCTTGCTTTGTGTAGAACATTTTTTGGTCTGGGCTGTAAACGTTGGCGCTAAAAATACCTGTGTCAGAGCAGAATTGTGTGCTGGTCCACAGAATTTTTCCGGTTTGTGGATCAAGGCAGCTGCTTTCTGCTATCATATGTGAGTCGTCGATTTTGTAGGCTATTGGCCAGGTTCCATTCATTGGGATAGGGGTTTGCCAAGCGGTGGTTCCATCTTGGTTTAGAGCAACGATTGAGGTGTTAGTGCCGACATAGATGAAGCCGTCAAACGCTGAAAGGTAAGGTTGTATCCCAGTTATGTTTTCCTGCCAAAGAAAGCTCGCCGTATCAGGGGCTGGTCCAGCACTAAACCGACTAAAAGAGGAATCACCCTGAAACTGCGGCCACTCATACTGATTCAAAGTGTTGCTGCTAGTGGATGAGCTACTCTGAGCCTTTACGTTTGGCTGATAAATGGAAACTGAGGCTAAAACTGTGGAAACAATCAGTAAAGCTAAGATTATTGCTACTATGGTTTTTTTAAGAAACGCCAATACCCCCAGAGCTCAAATTTTGAGAGGCTCATCCTCACGTGATAGGTTAGATGGGCTGTTTCACTATAAATCTTGTGGAAACATCGGTTTTTTCATGTTTTTGCGCAAAATGAGCAAGAATATGCTAATTCGTCTTGCAGCACTAAACGTGTGGGTTAGCGCATAATCTTTTTTAGGGTGATAAGAAAGTTAAAATAACCAATGAATCAGGGAAGAGGGTGGATTTTACTTGACAAATAAAGGGCCTTTACTTATGACTTCTTGGAGGACAACAGGCGTCTGCAACGCTCGCTGCAAATACTGCAACGTTGACGCATCAGGCAAACATTCTCCCCGTGAAATGACTACCAAAGAAGCGCTCCATTTAGTTGATGAAGTTCATAAGTTTGGTGTCCGCTGGTTTGGTTTAAAAGGCGGCGAACCACTGATGCGTGAGGACATTTTTGAAATTGTCACGTACGCAAAAAGCTTGGGCCTTAACGTGTGTCTTTTAACGAATGGTTGTTTTGTTGATGGGAAAATCTACGATAACTTGGTGAAAAATCAAGTTTGGAGTTCTGTTAGCATAGATGGGCCTGAACAAATCAATGACCAGCTGCGTGGTGAGGGATCATACAAAAAAGCGTTAGCAGCAATCGAGAAGCTGTCTCAAGGTAAAATCCTAAATGGGTTAGCATGTGCAATAACCAAAGTGAACTTTGAGCATCTGGATCACATTTGTGAGTTAGCTGACAAGTATCATGCGAACTTTGTGTGGTATAACCATCTTGTTCCAAGCGGCAGGGCAAAAGAAACCATGGATTTGACCCCGACACCGGAGCAATATGAGTGGACGCTCAACCACATTTGGGATTTAACGCAGAAGTACGAAGGAAAATTTGAAATTCATGTCCATTGCCCCCATTATGCACGAGTTGTAAAGCAGAGGAACATACCTAATTTTGATGAGTGGTACCAACACAAGTTCCATGGCAAATGCACTTACTTTGCTTTTGGCGGCTACCTAAGCGTCACTGAAAACGGCGACTTAATTCCATGCTTCTACACTGACCTTCGGCCGTCAGAGCCTATGATGCTGGGAAACATCCGTCAGAAAAGCCTCACCGAAGCCTGGAAGGAAGTTCAAGAATCCAAGTACTATCGAAGCTTCCAAGACAGAAACCTCCTCAAAGGCAAATGCAACGTCTGCGAGTACCGGGAACTATGTGGAGGCTGCAGAAACCGAGCCTACGCTTACACTGGCGACATCTATGAAGCTGACCCAGCTTGCGCCTACGTACCTGAGAGCCTGCGGAAAAAATAGGCTTCCACATTAGAGTCTTTTTTGTGTTTATTTTTTGTTCAGGATGTTTTTTGTCGGTTTGGACGTCCATATTTACATGTGATTTTCTGTGGTAAATAATGGGCCACTCCCTCGGTCCATCCTTTCTGAAAGTGGCCAGGTTGGATTTGCCTTTTTGTGTGTTGAAATCTGTTACAAATAGTAGACTCCTATCCCTCCTACCTTTTCATCTAAGGCGTCCAGGTAGTGGACATTTGGTTTCTGAACTGTCAATCCAATTTTACCTAAAGAAACTTGTAGTAAAATTGAGACCCCTATCCCCGTCTTGGACGCAGATATCCGTTTAGATTCTTTTTGCTTTTGGAACTAGTTGTATCCTGACAAAAAAGAAGCAAATACTATACCTCTACCCTACTATAGTTTGGTTCAGAGCTGGATCCGCCTATTTACCTAAAGAAAAGTGATGTAAATAGTAGACCCCTCCCTCCTATACCCGGTTGTTTGAGCCCGACCTACCGCAATGGTCTCTACGCATTTTATCTATTGAACTCTAATGTAAATGTAGACCCCTCCCCTCCTATCCTTTTTGTTTAGCCGACCTTCTGGATCACATGAGGAGCCTAATGGGCAAGCAGTCAAGCATCCAGTTGAAATTGATTTACTCCAGAGTTTGCAAAAGCAAATAGACCCTTCGAATTTTACTGAAAACATAATTCCTTATAAGCCGAAAATAAGCGAAAGTAGAGATAGAAGAGAAAATGAAGCAAACCTTAATCATCAGTCTTACTCTAGCAGCTTTGCTTCTGACTTCAATTGCCGCAGCAGCTGTTTTCGCAGCAAACCAGTCCACCGAAGACTCATGGACAATGTTTCATGGCGATTTGGGGCATTCTGGATACTCAAACTCGACCGCACCCACCACAAATGCGACACTTTGGAAGTTTAACACTGGCGGACAAGTCGGCTCACCTACAACAGTGAACGGCGTTGTTTACGTTGGCTCATATGACCATAAACTTTACGCCTTCAACGCTTCCAGCGGCGACGTGATTTGGAATGCGACCACAGCAGGCATCATAATTTCTCGACCAGCTGTAGCTGAAGGCATAGTTTATGTGGGCTCAGAAGACGACCGCCTCTACGCCTTCAATGCAACAGACGGCAAACAACTTTGGAGCTACCTAACAGGGTACTATGTGGATTCAGACCCAACGGTCGCCAACGGCATCGTCTACTTCGGTTCAGAAGACAAACAACTCTATGCTTTGAACGCTTCAACAGGCGTATACATTTGGAGCTACGCCACAAACGACAAAATCATGTTGTCCTCCGCCAACGTAGCTGAAGGCTTGGTCTACATCGGCTCACTAGACGACAATATTTACGCGGTGAACGCCCCAGACGGCAGACTCGTCTGGAACTTCACAACAGGTGCCTCGGTGGTTTCGACGCCAGCAGTTTCAGACGGCGTTGTTTACGTTAGCTCTCTGGATCACCAGCTTTACGCGATAAACTCTACGACCGGCAAATTACTATGGAACTTTACGACAGGTGGCGCAATTTATTCGTCTCCCGCGGTATCCAACGGTTTGATTTACGTGGGGTCTGCAGACAACAAAGTTTATGCGTTAGATGTTGCCAGCGGCAAAGCCGTTTGGAACTTTACAACAGGCGGATCAGTTGCGTCTTCTCCAGCGGTGGCAAATAACACAGTTTATGTTGGGTCAGAGGACGACAAGGTTTACGCGTTGAACGCTGCAAACGGCGACTTAGTTTGGAGCTACGCGACAGGTGATGAAGTGATTTCCAGCCCTGCCACAGCGGAAGGATTGGTTTTCGCGGGTTCATCAGATGGCAAGTTTTACGCTCTAAAAACCGATGACGGAAGTTTAGTTTGGAGCTTTACAACGGGAGGAGAGATTGATTCTTCTCCAGCGGTGGCAAATGGCTTGGTTTATGTTGGTGCGCATGACGGAAAAGTGTATGCTTTGAATGCCTCCACTGGCATGGTTGGCTACAATTCTGAGATGCATAACACAGTTGTCTGGAGCTACTTGACAGGTAACATGGTTATGTTTTCCTCTCCTGCAGTGACCGGCGGCGTAGTTTACGTTGGCTCATACGATGGCAATCTTTACGCGTTAAATGCGTCAACAGGTGCTTATATTTGGAGCTACAAAACAAGCGGACCAGTAGTTTCGTCACCTGCGATTGCGGATGGCATGGTTTATGTGGGCTCAGAAGACGACAAAATCTACGCCTTAAACGTCTCAAGCGGCGCTTTAGTATGGAACTTCACTACAGACGGCATGATTGTCGTTTCTTCTCCCGCCGTCGCGAACGGCTCGGTCTACATCGGCTCAAACGACCACAAGATCTATGCACTAAACGCTTTGAGTGGCACTCTTGAATGGAACTTCACTACTGGCGGCTTGGTTGTTTCTTCACCGACAGTTGCTGACGGCATAGTTTACGTTGGCTCTTATGACTACAATGTTTACGCAATAAACGCTATTTCAGGGCAACTTGTGTGGAGTTACATGACTGGCGGCAACGTATCCTCTACCCCAGCAGTGGCGAATGGCGTTGTGTATGTTGGGTCGAGCGACGGCAGCGTTTACGCTTTGGATGCAGCCAACGGCAAACCTCTATGGAATTTCACCACAGGGGGTCCAATAGCTTCCTCTCCCGCCGTAGCGAAGGGCATAGTTTACGTTGGCTCTTATGACGGGAGCGTATATGCACTAAACGCTCAAACGGGCACTCAAATATGGAGTTACGCAACGGGAGGAATGGTTGTTTCTTCACCCGCCATAGCAGACGGCGCAGTCTACATAGGCTCATACAGTCACATACTCTACGCATTCAGCTCTTTGGCAAGCAAACAAACGCAATCGCCATTAGAACAGACATTTCTACCTATTTCAATAGCTATTGCATTGGTTATTGCTGTTTTAGCCATATTAATCGCGAGAAAAAGGTTTAGAAGATGATTTTCCTGATTTATCTCCATTTTTGGCGATTTCACTAGAAAAATTTCGATTAGCAAAAGCTTAAAATGTTCAAAGCACCATTGCCTAAAACCATAACAGCCAGAATGAATGGTCATTCTTCGAAAACCCAGTTTACGTGTTAAGTGATGGTAACAAACAAAACCAAGATAGCGTTCGTTACTCCCCCACTCGAGGCTGGAGTTGCTCATCACCCGCTTTTCCCGCCCATCGGCTTAGCATACATGGCGGCTGTGCTTGAACAGAACGGTTTCGAAGTCAGAATTTTCGATTGCCCCGTCTGCGAAATCAACCATGAAAAGCTCAAAGCTGAACTGGAGGCTTTCCAGCCGACGATTGTTGGAATCGGCTCCATGACGCCGACGATAGATTCAGCTTTGAAAGCTGCTCAGGTTGCAAAAGAAGTCTCCGCCGACACTAAGGTCATAATGGGAGGTCCACACGCAACCTTCTCAGACAAACAAATCTTAGCTGATGAAAAATCAGTTGACCTTATCGTTCGAGGGGAAGGCGAAGAAACAATCTTAGAGCTAGCTAAACAGTTGCCTGAAATGCAGAAACTCGGCGACGTCAAAGGGATAACCTTTAGGAAAGATAAAGAGATTATCCAGGCGCTTGACAGACCGTTTATCCAGAACCTCGACGCCTTACCCCGACCAGCATACAAATATGTTCCAGTCAAAAAATACTGGATAGCTGGAAGAAAGCTTCTTCCAATAATGACCAGTCGAGGCTGTCCATTTCATTGCTCTTACTGCGTAGCCTCGGAAATGTTCGGCATAAAGTTTCGAGCAAGAAGTTCCAAAAATGTTCTTGATGAGTTAGAGTGGTTAAGAGACGAATATGGGGCAGAAGGCATAGCTTTCCAAGATGACACTTTAACTTTTGACAAAAACAGAGCGATGGAAATCTGCGACGGCATAATTGAGCGCAAAATAAATTTGCCTTGGGGATGCGGAACCAGAGCTGATGTAGTCACCAAAGAAGTTCTTGCCAAAATGAGTAAGGCCCACTGCAACGAAACGATGTTTGGAGTAGAGTCTGGCTGCCAAAGAATCCGTGACTCTATGAAAAAGAAAATCACGACCAACCAATGCGAAAACGCGGTTAGGTGGGCTAAAGAGGTAGGCATGTTTGTTACTGTGTCTGTGATTTTAGGGTATCCAGGGGAAACAAAGGAAACGTTGAGGGAAACGTTGGATTTTGTGCGTAGGGTCGAGCCTGATGATGTGTGGCTTTGTCATGCGACGCCTTATCCCGGGACTGAACTGCGTGCTTTAGTAGAAAGTTATGGATGGAAAATGTCAAACGACTGGAAACTCTACAACACCATGAACCCCATTTTTGAAGACCCCCAATTACCCGCTAAACAGATTGCTCAGATGAGACGGGAGTTTTATAATCGATTTTATGATGGAAAATACATTATTCGCCAAGCCGTAAAGGGATATCTGCGAGGCAACTTGTACAGCAAGATAATGACGCGAACGGCACTAAACTATAATCTTTGGCGGGCCAAAGCCAGCATCTAAACCAAGAAACATTGTCTTTTTTCATTAAAAGTTAGCTGCAACAAAAATCGTCAGTCATAACTTTGACTATTCTTGCCTATTTTTAAAAACAAAAAAAGAAAAGTGGTTGTTGATTTTTGTCAACAGTTTACGCTTTTTTTCTGAGGATCAGCAGTGCCAGTACAGCGCCGATTATGATTATTACAACGATTATGGCGACTGAGAATGGTACGAAGTATTGGTCAGCGACTGAGGTTGGTGTTGCTGTGGGCGTCATTGTTGGAGATGCTGCGTTCATTACGTTGAATGATGTTTCGCTAGATGATGGCCAGTAACCATTGGTGCCTGCGAATTGAGCATATACTGTATAGTTGCCTGCGATGTCAGGAGTCCATGAAAGAGTGTACATTCCGCTTGTGTCAGTCTTTGCTGTGCCAATTAGTCGATGGTTGCCATTAGAGTCTAAGACATAGAGTTGCACTGGAACGCCTGTGAAGTTGGTTGGAAGTGGTTGCTGTTGATAAACGTAGCCCATCCAATCTTTCATGCTTGCGTCAGATGATACAGGTACGCCGTTGGGGAAGTCAGCTTTCTGCTCGGTTTGCTGTGTGCCAGCGGAAACATCCATTACTGTGCCACTTATCACTACGTTGCTACCTAGAGTTGTTACTTCAGGTCCGGCTGAAACTTTTGTTTGACTTGGTCCTTGGCCGATACTGTAAATTGAGTTGTCATAGCCGTTATAGGTTACTGCATAGCCGTCTGCGATGGCGTAGCTCATTGATGAGAATTCATTGTTGTCGTTTGATAAGGTCCAGATTTCTTGTCCGGTGGTAGCGTTAATAGCACGTGCTAATGCACCTTTGTAAATCGGTGATTCGACAGTATGCTCGCAAGTAAGAGTGTATATTACTCCATTGCCTATGGCTTGCACCATTGTTGGATAGTCACCATATGGAGTGTTAAAGCCGGCGTACGTACTATTGCCTGCTCCGCCATTACCGTAAGTCCAAAGAATGGATCCAGTTGCCATCGAGTAGCAGTAGACTATTCCTGCGAAAGAAGCGCTATAGAGATTTCCATAAGCGGTTACGCTTGCAATGAATGGATAGATTGGGTTGCCATAGTAGTCAAAGGCTGCTTGCATTGGAGTTGGACCCCATACTTGCTGGCCAGTTGTTAAACTGTAACCTACAAATTGCATGGTTTCCTGGTATGATTCAGCGAAGGTATTGGTTGTTGGGTCTGATCCTGCATAAGTGACTGTATAGTTGTTTGGTGGAGTGGCAGGTGTGTTCATCCAAAGTATGGAACCAACTGCGCCTACAGTCGCATTGAGGTTTACTGCGAAGTATGTATAGGGACTTGTGCTGTATGTTGCAAAGGTTTGTGGAACGCCGTTATAGTAAGTGCCGTTTCTACAAAGCATCATGTTACCTGGGTAAACCGCTTCTACAACAACTGGATTTGAAGCATCAGGATTGCTTCCAGTAGCGGAATAGCCTTTCGCGATTGTTCCGTTAGCGAGAGTCGATAGAGTTTGGTTGCCCATAACATCGAGCCAACTGCCAACTGCGTTGGTAACCATTTGTGTCGTGTTCCAATCGTAACGATCAAATGGACTATTTACGTTGTCGATGCCTCCGTTAACTAGGTAAGTATTGACGTAAGGTGTTGTGGCTCCGGTGAATGCGGGACTCAATGTGGGTATAGACACTAGTCCTGTTGTCGTGGTTGCTGCTATCCCAATTGTGCTAGATGTTGTTGAAGTAGTGCTGCTGTAGTTGTAGAGAGTCGGTGTCAAAATGTCTGCTGTACCTATTCCGACGTAAGTCCATAGTTTAGAAGAGTTCCACTCTGCTAAGCCCCAGTTTGGATTCGCTGCGGTGCCTGCGTTTGCAAAGACATATTTTAATTGTTCACCACTTGGACCCATAGCTGTTGCCGAGGACGAAGGAACATTAGTTACATTGAATAGCCAGTCGCCAGTCGCCGCGTCAAAAGCCTCACCGAAGTTTGACGTGAATAATATTCCTGAGAGCACACCGTGTTGATTGGCGTCTTGATGGTCGTATAGATAGCCGAATGATACTGTTGGCATAGTGAGGCTGGACCAAACAATTTGCCCTGTTTCCAGGTTTTGACAAGTTTCTGGTCCAGTGCTAGCAGATTGTGTCGATATTGGCGCTCTGTAGTATAGATTTCCGTCGATTATTATCGGATTGTCGAATCTTTGCAAGTATGCAGATCCATCATTGTATGTGTCTCCCGCTATAGGTTCATTTAATCCACCAACGACTCCTCCCGCCACCAGTGGATATGTCCACATTACGTGGCCCGTAAGGGGTCCTACGGCGTCACCTGGATATACCTGATAATAAGATCCACCGTTGAAGCCGCTAAGAGTACCAGACCCCGTTGCAGGAACAACAGGTGAACCTATACCTAGCCAGTTCGAAGAAATAGTGAACCAAACTGTGTTCTCACCGTATATCGGGCGCATCCAGAAAGCAGTTGGCAGCGGAGAGCTACCTACAGCTGAAGGGGTTGCTGTTTGCTGAACAGTAACCGTTGTGCTTGCAGAGCTGGGCAGATAAGTGTCATTGACTAACACTGAAGTGGGGTTACCGTCACCGTTTGCACCGTATACTTGTCCTGGATAGTTAAAGAGGAAGGTGTAGTTGCCAGTTTGGGTGGGGGTATATTGAGCGTACATTGATGAAGTTGGATCTGAGATGTATGGGTAAATCGT
Organism: Candidatus Bathyarchaeota archaeon; assembly: GCA_003165195.1. GTDB lineage: Archaea > Thermoproteota > Bathyarchaeia > Bathyarchaeales > Bathycorpusculaceae > Bathycorpusculum. The sequence continues at coordinate 17,989 of PLSP01000158.1, forward strand.
GGTATTTGTTGAACCATCAGGCTGTATGACTGTGAGGTTAAAGTTTGAGAATCTGTAGTTATTTGTTAGCTGTGCGTAATCGGCTGTAGCACCACCAGTTCCATAAACGTTAGCAAGCCACATGTAAACGGTCATTTGTTGGCCGACACCTATTGGATTAGGTGAAGCAGTAATGTAAGCATATGTTGTAAGTGACCATGCAGGTGTATGTGCACTTGTAGTAGGTATTAGCATTAGAGATGTTCCTATTGACAATATAAGCAATAACGAAATCGCAATAGCTCCTGTTTTAGTTTTTGAAATTTGCATGTTTTTTCTCCTTTTAAATTGATGAAACTATCTTATCGGTTTGTATTTTAATAAAGTTATTCCAGAATCTATTGGCCGTTAATGATAATGGTTCTTTATGCTCTGACAATAACACAACAAAACATGCTAAAAATTAATTACACAAAAATTGATTGTGGGCGCGAGATTTTTAAAAAAAAGAAAAAAATGGTTTGTTGACTTTGGTCAACTTTTTAGGCGTGTTTCCTTGTGATCAACATCGCTAAGATGGCGCCGATGATGACAATTACGACGATGATAGCGACAGAGAACGGAAGGACATATTGGTCTGCTGCTGAGGTTGGTGTTGCCGTTGGTGCCATTGTCGTTGTTACTTGAGCGTTCATTGTGTTGATGTGTGTTTCAGCGCTTGATGGCCAGTAACCATTGGTGCCTAGGAAGTTTGCGTAGACTGTGTAGTTGCCTGCAATGTCTGGAGTCCATGTTAAGCTGTATGTTCCGCTTGCGTCAGTCGTTGCTGTGCCGATTATTCTACTGTTGCCATTTGAGTCTAAGACTGAGATTTGTACGGGTACACCTGTAAAGTTAGTTGGCTCGGGCTTCTGCTGATAAACATAAGCCATCCAATCCTTCATGCTTGCATCTGAACTTACTGGAACGCCGTGTGGGAAGTCTGCTGCCTGTTGTGTTTGTGTTGTGCCAGCGGAGGTATCCATTACTGTTCCTTGTATGACTACGTTGGCTCCATAAGTTGAAACGTTTGGCGAAGCTAAGATGGTTGTAGTGCTCGGTCCTTGGCCGACACAATAGAGCTGGTTATCATATCCGTTAAACCAAATGCTAAAGCCATCTGCGATTGCGTAGCTCATTGAGCCAAATTCACCTGTGTAGTCTGAGAGTGTCCAGATTTCTTGCCCGGTTGTTGCGTTGACTGCTCTTGCTAATGCGCCTTTGTAGATTGGGTCAGTGATTGTGTGTTCTGTGGTGACGAAGTAGAGAACACCGTTGCCGACAGCGTTGAGGAAGGTTGGGTAGTCACCGTAGAAAGTGTTTAAGCCAGCGTTCGTGCTGTTTCCTTCGCCGCCGTTTCCATAAGTCCATATTACGTTTCCTGTAGTGAGATTGTATGCGTAGCATACTCCTCCGAAGCCGCCGTTGTACATGACGCCGTTTACCATCTGAGCTGTGATGTATGGATAGATTGGGTTGCCGTAGTAGTTGAATGGAACTTGAGTTGCTGTGGGGCCCCACATCAGTTGACCCGTAGACATGCTGTATCCTACCCATTGCATTGTTTCCGCATACCCTAAAACGAAGACACCGTATCCATTTCCGTTCCAAGCTGTTGGATCAACTCCACCGTACGAAACAGTGAGGTTGCCTGCTGGTGGCTGATAGGTTTGCATCCATAGTATTTGACCAAGAGTTGAGGGAGCAAGGCTGACTGCAAAGAATGTGAAAGGCAGGTCTGGTGCGCCTACGTTGTTGGCACCAAAACCGACTGGTAGAGAGCCGTTTCTGCAAAGTAGCCATTGTCCTGGGTCAGCTGCGAGCACAGTTACGGGGTTACTGCCTGCAGTTGGATTGGAATATGTTCCTGTGAGAGAGTTATAAACGGGTTGCAAAGGCATGGTGTTTAGCCATGGTAGTGAGACGTTCCAGTCATATGTTGTATATGAGTAGCTTGAGGTAACTGTTGTTGAGTTAATCGGTATGTTTCCGTTGACTTGGAGAGTAGAACCGTATGGTACGAATTCGGTGTAGGAAGTTGTGCTTGTGCTGTTGTTGAAAACGCCAGTTGTGCCTGTAACTGGTACGGGATAGGTTGAAATAAGCGGGTTTCCAACGCTTTGATTGATGATTGCGGGGTACAGTAGGCTGCCTCCTGAGGTATATGGATTGTTTTCTTGTATCCATATTCTAGAGGAGTTCCATTGAGCTAGGTAATATTGTGGGTTAGCTGCAGTACCAGTGTTCGATATGACATATCGTAGCTGTTCATTGCTTGGACCTGCCGCGATGGCGCCTGAGGGAACGTTAGTTACGTTGAACATTGGGACACCTGTATAGGCATCGAAAACCTCCCATTGTGTGGGGTAAGGATAACTCCATGTGTTAGGTGGTGCTGAAGCGCCTCCAGTAACGGATGCAACTAGCATTGGTGGGAAGACTCCGTGTTGATCTGGGTTATAAAAGTTGTATACGTAGCCAAATGACAAGTATGGGATGTTTATGTTAGACCATAGTTGTTTTCCAGTGCGAAGGTCTACTGCTACGGTTGGTCCTGCGTTATTTCCTTGGAATCCCAGTGGCTGAGTGTAGTAAAGTACTCCATCGATGATAATTGGGTTTTGAACTCTGTTGCAATACGCTGACCCTTCAAAGAAGCCGACTCCTGGTGTGGAGAAACTGTTTCCACCGGCAACTCCACCCATCTGTAGCGGGTTTGTCCACATTATGTGGCTTGTAAGGGATCCAACTGCGTCTCCAGGGTACCTGTTCATCTGTGACTGTGAGAAGCCAGTGATTGTGCCTACGCCTGTTGCTGGAATGACTGCTGCGCCTGTGCCAAGCCAGTTTGAGGAAATCGTATACCAGTTTGTGTTTTCACCGTAGATTGGTCGTGTCCAGTAATTGGTTGGTAGTGGGAAGCCACTTAGGGGGGCAGGTATCGGATTTTGCTGTACTACGAGGGTTGTTGATGCAGAGCTGGGCAGGTATGTGTCATTGATTAATGATGATCCAGAGTAACCATCGCCGTTAGCTCCGTATACTTGTCCTGGATAATTGAAGGTGACATTGTATGTGCCAACCATTGTGGGAGTAAATGGATAGTAGGTTGATGAAGTTGTGTCGGTAATTACTGGGAAAGTTGTTGAGTTTGTTGATCCGTCAGGCAGCGTGATAGTAAGCTTGTAGTTTTGGAATCTATAGCTGTTTGATATTAGGGCAACGCTTGCTGTGGAAGCGTTCGTTCCTGCGACTGGAGTTGCTCCTCCGGCTGTGCCGTATACTGGGTCAAGCCACATGTAGATGTCGATTGTTTGACCGACACCAACTGGGTTGGGTGTAGCAGTGACATAAGCGTAGGTTGGAATGTTCCAGCCGGGGTTGTGTGCACTAGCTGGCTGTATTAAAATCAGTGAAGCGCCTAGTGAAATTAAAAGCAATAGCGAAATTGTAATAGCCAAAGTTTTGTGGTTTCTAAAAAACTGCATTTTATTTTCTCCTTTCAAATTTATACCATAAGCATGCGCAAAGTTGTGTTATAAAGTTTTCTTAAAATCTGCAAAACTGATTGTAATTTCTATGGATTGATGATAATTATAAGAAATTATAGAAGCTTTTAACATTAATCTTTATTTCAAGTAAACCAATTAAAAGCGCATATATCAACTGCAAATGTGTATACCCTAGAAATAAGTTGAATTCTTTTTTTGGGGTAATCCAGCTTTTTTAGGGTAATCTTTATTATGGTTATTAACCCGTGATAAAAAGCAATCAAGGGGAAAATGGATGACGAAGAACTCTGGGCTTTTAAAAGACAAAACAGAAGTTTATGATTCACGAGAAAATTGGCCACCATATACTTACCGAGATTATCCAGACATCAAAGCAGAAACTTACGAGTCTTTCATGAAGTTCTTAAGTACTGAGAACAATTCAGGCAGGTTAATGGAACTTCAACCATGGATTTCTGTCTGTGATTCAAAATGTGCTTTCTGCTATTTTCCAACAACAGCCACAAGTA
>PLSP01000012.1 GCA_003165195.1 Candidatus Bathyarchaeota archaeon
ATGGTGTTGTAGGCGCCATGGGCCAAAACTGGAGCTAAGAAGGAATGGGTAACTTCAAGAAGAGCCAGCAGCACGAGGCCGTCGACGAATGCCGGAATCAAGAACCACAAGTTGTTATAAGCTTGTATGGCGTGGAATCCGGCCCATAAAACTACCGGGAATATGGCGATTAACCATCGGTACCAGTGACCCTTGTATCTTTCCTTAAATTCTGCGTAGCCGCCAAGCTTCAAGGCTTCTTCACTCAAAGCCACCATAACGACGGTGAAGAGAACATCGCTGATCAACCCGGTTGTTATGCTGGTTGCGCCCGGTATCGTTGTTAGTGGTGCTTCTGCTGCAGGGAAATAGTTCGCGCAGACCAGGCTCACCCCATACATTACTGCTGACGCAATAATGATGTAAAGCAGGTAGGTTCCTGTCAAGTTTTCGTAGTAGGCGTCATCTGACTTGAGGAAAAGCAGCACAATTAGAGAGATGCCAGCCATTATTGTGTAAATTATAACGATTATGGCTGTCTGCCAGATGCTGCTGACTTGCAGGAGAAAGAAGACTGCTGTGAAGACCCACAGAATTAAAACTATCAGGATATCCTGATGCTTCTTCTCCATACCAGACGGCTCCTTAAAAGAAAAAGAGAAGAGTTAGAAGCGGGGTTTCTTAGCGGCTAAAACTCCGCCTAACAACGCGACTATGAAGCAGAATACGCCGAAGGTTAAGACGTAATGGATCTCCGGTGAAAACCAAGGCGTTAAGGTTGAAATTGTGAAGAAGCTAGCTCCATCTTCTGACTGTAAAAACACTGAGGAGACACCGTGGAGAGTTCCTGTTGTGACATATTGGACCCACTGCGAAGTCATGTCGACGGCTAGGAAATACGCGAAGGTGCAAAGCCAAAGCCCAAATGTTTGGACCACACTTTTAATTTTAATTCCAAAAATAACCAGGTCCAAATGGCTCAGTACGGAGAGGCTGGCGAAGTTTATGCCTTCGTAGATCGCAAACCCCTCCAGAGGATTAAGGACATTCATAAAATTCAGGAAAAAGGGCGCGTTAAAAGTTAACCCCATGGCTGAGAGCGTGAGAGCCAAAGCAACTTCCCGAATAGTGATTTTCATACGGCAACCCTACAAAAGAAAAAACAAAAAGCGGTACATCAGGTCAGCAGAAGAATTCAAAGAATGAATAAACGACTTGAGAAAGAGTTTGGCGAGAGAATTGCAGAACAGAGAGGTTGGCACTGGGCACTAACAAGTTTTGCTGTGGAAGCTTGGAGAGAAACCAGCGAAACGAGTGATGTCTTTTCTAAAAATTAAATTAAGTCTGACTAAAGCACGAGCGTTTGAATAGCACGGACTCGACTAAAAGCCGGCGGTTTTTCTCTTTCTGTTTTCCATCGCGAACCTAAGTACAGTTATGGCTATTGCTGCGGCTGCTATACCTGCCATTGCTCCAATAATTAGATCAAGCAAGTTTGACTTGGCTGAGTTATCTGTTTTAAGTATGCCTACTACGATGGGCGTTCCAGTTAAGGCTGAGGCGGAAATAGTGCCCGACACCATGTTAAGCTGGTTGAACATAGTGGAAATCGAAACCCAACCGTTTCCATTCCAGTATTCGATAACGCTGGCGTTTGTGAAGTTTGGATTCGAGATGGTGACATTTGCGTAGACGTCCGAACTTAGGGTTCCACTGCTTGAGGTGACGCATACATCATAGAAGGCCGCTTTGTTAAGGGATGCTATGCCTGTTCTCAAGGGTTGGTTCCCGCCATAATAAGTCGAAGTCACGTTTATCTGCGTGCCATCTTGAAGCGAGGACCCATAAATCGTGATGCTCACGCCAGTTGTTGAAGACATGTCTATTGTTGCAGAATTATTAGTGATAATTGTGGTGCAGGTGCCGCTCTGAACAGTGGCGTTCGAGGGCGAAAATGTTGGCATAGGTGTTAAGCTTGGAGTTGAGTAGCCGATAGGCGTGTACTGCCAGTTACTTGAAAATGTAGGTACTGCATAGAAGTCGCTACTATTGCTGGTGGTGCCAATTACGTAAATGAGGTCATTTACAACGGCGACTGCTGGACTGCTAGTTGCGTTAGGCAATGCAGCTGCTGAACTCCATGAGTTTGTAGTTGGGTCATAAGCCCAGTTTTGATTTGATGCTATTCCGAAACCAGCCACGCCTCCAAAAACGTAAATTTGCGCTGGAGATAGAATGCCTGTGGTTGCACCTGCTTCTGAGCCAAAAGCGGTTGCGGGAATTGAAGCACCTAAACTCCAACTGTTTGTTGCGGGGTTGTAGATTTGGGTGAATTGCACGTTTATGTTCGGAGTGGGATTCGGCGCAGGTTCTCCAAAGGGAACAAACCCGTTGAAGCCAAACAACTCGTCCTGTCCACCTATTACGTATATTTTGTTGTTAACAACTGCGGAAGCATAGGCAACCACTGGGTAGAGCAAGGGTGCTCCAGTGGTCCATGAGTTAGTCGAGGGATCATAAATTTCAGTCACATTTACTGTTGAATATGCCCCCGCTGTTCTTCCGCCCATGACATAGATTTTGCCATCAGCCGTAGCAGCGTTCATCTCGCTTCTAGCTGTCGGCATTGAAGCTGCAGTAGCCCACGAGTTCGTTGCTGGATCGTAAACTTCGTTAACTGAGCAAGTTGATCCAGTGGCATCCTCTGTTCCACCTATGACGTATATCTTATTGCCGCAAGCAGCTACTGCAAAAGAATCTCTCGGCGTTGGCATAGCCGTCATTGAAGACCAGGTATCAGTTGTTGGATTGTAAGCGTAATTGAACGTGTCTCCAATCACGTAGATTATGCCATTTACCACGGCGCATCCTCCTTCACCCGCTGCAGCTGGCATAGGCGCCTTGGTAACCCAAGAGCCTGGATTTGCGCTTGAAGTCGAAGACGGAGTAGAGCTTGAAGACGGAGCAAGTGTTGGGCTTGGCAAAGGAACCGTGCCAGAGACGTTTATCACCGAGACGGAGTCGGATCTCCAATTGGCAACGAATATTTCACTTTGACCTAAGTCATAAGCTACGCCCACAGGGCAATTTCCAACAGGTACAGTTGCAATTACCGCGTTGGTTCCGTCTGATATGATGGACACCGTACCGTCCTTATAATTAGTCACAAAAAGTTCGCCTATGCTTGAATCATACGCTATACCTTCAGGATAGTTTCCGACCGGAATGGTGGCAACTACAGTATTAGTGCTATCCGATATAACAGACACCGAGTTTGATCCCTCATTGGCTACAAACATCTCGCTCGAGGCAGAATCATAAGCTATTCCAAATGGTTCGTCTCCAACAGATATCGTTTCAATCACGGTGTTGCTCCTGTCTGAAATAACCGAGACCGTATTCGACCCAGAATGAGTTACGAACATCTCGTTTAGAGAGGGGTCATATGCTACCCACGAGGGAAACATTCCTACCGAAATGGTTGCTACCACGCTATTGCTGGAATCCGATATGACCGAAACTGTGCCAGAATCAAAATTGGCCTCGAATATTTCGCCTTTGCCAGAATCATAAGCTACCCCAAATGGGTGGTCCTCCACGGGTATGGTTGCTACCACGGAGTTACTGCTGTCCGATATGACCGACACCGTTTGGTCGCCATCGTTGGCCACGTATAATTCACTATTACCAGAATCATAAGCCATTCCCCAGGGAGACGCTCCAACAGGTATGTTAGCAACGACGGCGTTGGTTGCGTCTGAGATTACCGAGACGTAGTTGCCGTTGTAAGCCTGATTGGTTACAAAAACTTCGCCTTTGCCTGAATCATAAGCCACGCACAGAGGGTCAGCTACTGCTGTAATCGTTGCGTTTCCTCCTGTGGCGTGAACAGTGGTGGCCACTGATAAGGTGAGAAACAAAGCGATCAGAATCAATCCAAGAGAAAATTTCTTTAGTTTTCCCATGTAACCTATTTAGAGGGCATTTTTCTTTTAAGGGTTCTCGTCAAGAAATCTTGACTACAAGAGTCCCTTCCAGTCAAGAAAAATTGACTTGCCCAAATTGCTAAATTGGTCCGCTGGATCCGTTAGATATTGAGGTGTTCCGAAAGTTTGGTAGGTGTATGCGTCTATTGTTGGTTTTGCCGGATTCGCCATGTTTAAAAAGTAAATTTGCCCTCTCCTAGAGAAAAAAAGGGAAAAAGAGGGAAAGCTTAGGAGTATGCGAAGTCTGCTGTTACGCCTGTGAAGCTGCTTGCTGAATTGTATGTTAAGGTGACGGTGCCTGAAATTGATGTGCCGCTTGGACCCATTACTGTTTGGGTTTGTGGGCCCGCGATTGCAAAGTTAATTGTTACGGATCCGCTGTAGGTGTCTGTGATGGTGTATGTTTTTCCTTGTTGCCAGCCTGAGTATAAGGCTTGAATTTGTGCTGCGGTTAAAGTGGAGCTTGCAACGATGAATGATTGTCCTGAAGATGCTGCGGTCCAGGTTGGTTGTGGTGGCTGTCCTGAGAAAGTCCAAACAGGTTGTAGTGCTTGGCTAACTGGTCCCTGGTCTAACACGCCCAGACCAGAGGTTGAGGGTCCGTTAAGCTGCTCGGCAAATGTGCCTGTTACACTCCAGCTTTGTACGCTGTCACCGGTGTCTACGGTGAAGGTGGGTGAAACGTACAAGTTACTGTTGATGCTGGCGACTGTTTGACCATTCATCACCAATGCGTCTTGCTTAATTGTTGATTGCGGCTCGTTAGAGTTGATGACTGTGGGAGCTGGCGTTACCCCATTAACCGGGGCGTAGTTGATGACGAATTGAGCGTATCCGCCATTAGATACTGCTAACGCTTGCGATTTCTGTGTTGTATATATG
>PLSP01000064.1 GCA_003165195.1 Candidatus Bathyarchaeota archaeon
TCCAGCTTTGGAACGTTATGTTCCATGAGTAGAATTATATGTCACTTGCTTGCAAATATCAATTGGAGGTCTAATGGTGCAAAAGGCAATTATTCAAATCCTGACTCTTGTATTGGTGCTTTCAGCTTCATCGCTTATTGGTATCCAAACTGTTAAAGCAAACATTATGCCCGTTGAAAATTCTNNCCGTTGAATGTTGCGAGAAGCGGTTTAGGTGTTGCTGCGGTGAATGGGAAGATTTACGCTATTGGTGGTATCACTGTTCCATCTGTGTTAGATGTTAACGCTATCTCTGGTTTGCCTGTATCTTCTGAGCCTCAACTCGTTGGCACAAACGAAGAATACGACCCCTCAACAAATACTTGGTCTTTTAAAACACAAATGCCCATTCCAAGAGCTGATTTTGCAACGGCTGTTTTTCAAAATAAAATATATTGTATCGGCGGCGTGACGGATTCTGCAACAGTTTCAGTCAATGAAGTTTATGACCCAGAAAATGACAATTGGGTAACTAAAGCGTCTATGCCTGCATCTGAGGAAGGCTTGCAGGCTGACGTTTTAAACGGAAAAATATATGTTATGGGCGGTAGTTCAAACTACGTTTACAATCCTACAACTGACAATTGGACAACTATGCCACCACTGCCAAACATACTGAGTGGCTTACTGAGTTCTTGTGTACTCGATAACGAAATTTATGTCGTAAGTTCACAGTCGACTCAGATATTCAACCCTGAGAATAACAGCTGGACGATAGGTTCGCAACCACCTGCTTCTATGGCTCAACCAATTGCTGTAGCAACCTCTGGCATAGAAGCTCCTGCACGAATCTATGTCTTTGATGAAAGTTCACTAGAAGTTTACGATCCTCAAACTAACAGTTGGATTGTTGGTTCTACTCTACCTACAGTTTTGACTAACCCTGGTCCCGATGTGGGAAGAGTAGTATCTGATCATGAAAGTTACGGTGTTGTAGTTTTAAATGACATAATCTACGTTATCGGCGGTGAAACTGTTACAGTCTCCACGGAATACGTAAATAGCACTTTTTATCCAGAAAACGTCTCTGAACTTGCAATGAATCTAAAGTATATTCCTTTCGGATACGGCACTATTCCGCCCGAGATTTCCATTGTTTTCCCTACGAATGAGACTTCTTCTTCGAATAATATTCTGCTGAATTTTGTAATCAATAAACCGGTTAGTTGGATAGGCTATAGTCTTGATGGGCAACAAAACGTAACATTAACTGGAAATAGCACTATAGCTAACATGCCGAATGGTTTGCACAGCATTACGGTTTATGCTAATGACACGTATGGTAACTTTGGTGCTTCAAAAACGATTGCTTTCACCGTTGAAACGCCGGGGATTGAAACTTCTTCAACTATCGAGGTATTTGCAACTATAGCTGTTTCAATAGCAGTAGTTTGCGTTGTCGCAAGTTTACTAATATATCGCAAGAAGTGTAAGCGTTTAATTCTCTAACCCCTGACCTTTTTCCCTGATTATGATTACACAAAATATATTAAAAATTTTTACGCTAATATAAAATCCAGTTTTTCAATAATGATCGTCAGATTGCTAATGGGACTTGGCTAAAATCGACAAGCGTCTTTCTTTGTTTATAAAAAAAGCCAAAGGATTTTTTTGCTAAGGCGCCTTTGGAAGAACAGCTGGTACAACCGATTGTTCTCAATAAATAACGTTTCAGCTATTAAACGAAGTCGTTGTCGCACACCAGAAAAAAGAGCCAATTTACTGAATCATTTCAAATATGAACCATATCTTATTTTTTTTGTCAGTTAATTTTGATTTTTTTTGTTCTACCGCAAGTTTTTTATAGCTTAAGTTAACAAAGCAGTTTATCGCTTATTTGGTAAGCAAATTATCAAAGAGGTTGAATTAAGAAAATGACTGAACAAAAAAAAAGGTAAATTTTTGTCTTTAAAGCTGTTAGCAATTTTGGCGGCCTTTATCTTATTGGCTGTCACTATTAATAGTGCCGCAGCTACAACCCTGATGCAGAATAACACTTTGCCTTCGGCTCTGCCCAACTTTTTAGAGTCATACCTTGAGTATCAAGCAGCAGAAGCACATTTGACCTCCAGCCAAATTATTCAGATGAGAGCACTATGGACGCAACAATTGGCGCTAAATCAAGAACTAATTGATTCCGCCTATGGGAATTCTGCTGAAAACGGCGTTGTTATTTCAGGCGTTAGTCCAGCTTTTACTGATTACCCCAGCTACATGTTAGAATTTTGTCGAACTGAAACTCCCGGTACTGGTCAAGTATACAATCCATTGAATGTCTTCGGGCAACCAGACGGTAACTACGCCGAATTATACACTCCTAATAGTGGCGATGGAGCAAGTATAGTGGGTGAAATGAGCGGAAGCGTTTCAGATGGCTTTATTCATGTTTGTGCTGCACTAACACAGCAAGGCTATCAATTTGAGCAGAATAACGGTGGCGATGGGAACTACGTTATGATTGAAGTTGATAACAGTAGTGCCAGTGATCCTTTATGGGTTTGGATGGAGGGATTTATTGGTTATGCTCACATTGTGTCTACCAGCGAAAATGACTATATCGTAGGCGGCGTCAATGATGCAAGATTTACAACTGGTTTTAAATATATAGACATTGGTGCTATGGTAATGCCCGGTCCGCCAACTTATCCACTGCCAAATACAAAAGATCAGTTTAATGATATTTACGTTGATTCGGTCTCTTCAACAGCCGGGAATTCGCCCGTTAGTTTAACTATCCCGAATGTTAGTGATGGTACGACATACGCATACGATCAGTTCAACAACTATCTAGGCACATCGGGTACTTTCCTTGCTACTGAGGACAACTATATCCAAGTGACTGCTTATCCTGATACTAATTTTGCTTTGAGCAATTGGAATTTAGATGGCAATGACATCGGCGATGCAAACCCGGTATCAGTTACTATGGATACCGATCACACGCTACAAGCAAATTTTGTTTCGCAACCATGGGCATGGTTATACCTAAGCACATCCGATGATTACGGTCTTAGTGTGCAAACCGCTAATCTTTACGTTGACGGTAATTGGGTAGGACAAGGCAGCGCAAGTGTATATCTGCCAATGGGAACTCACAATATAACTGCTGATCCATACGCATGGGATCAAAACGAAGGAACTGTTTGGTTAGTGGGAGGCACAGGACCAGTAACTTTAACAAGTGATACGTACGCAACTGTTTACTATTCTATAAATCAATGATACAGAACTTTGGTAACTATAAGAAAAAGCTTTACAACCTTCATTTATTTTTCCATTTTTTTAGCTTTTAGTCCATTTTCAGAATTCTTGTTTTCAGTCTCCTTGTGAACAGTGGAAACTACGAGTTGAAACTTGAAGGCGCCACAATTTCATTGAAACCAGAACGGACACTTGTAAGCGAAGGAATCAAAGATGGAGATGTACTTGTATTCACAGATTTTGGCGGTGAAGTCTAATGAACGTTGACAGAAGAATATCTCTAGCAACAGTGCAACAGGAAATAGAGGTGCAAAGAAGATGCTGAACAGAAACTTTGGATGACTGCAGATAAGCTACGCAACAACATGGATGCAGCCGAATACAAACATGTGGTTTTGGGGTTAATTTTTCTTAAATACATTTCCGATGCCTTTACGGAAGTTTACAATGATTTGAAGAATGATAAGCTGGCTGACCCAGAAGACGTTGACGAATATAGGGCGCGAAATGCTTTTTGGGTTCCGGCTAAAGCAAGATGGGATAACCTGCAAAAGAACGCCAAACAGCCCACCATTGGAATTACCGTTGATGATGCCATGGATGCTATCGAGCAAGAAAATAGCAGCCTGAAGGGTGTTTTACCCAAGAACTATGCCCGAGAAAGCTTAGATAAGCAAAGGCTGGGCGAATTAATTGATTTAATCGGTACAATAGGCTTAGGAGATCGGGAAAGCCGTAGTAAAGACATTCTTGGCAGAGTCTACGAATATTTCTTGGGCCAGTTTGCGGATGCGGAAGGCAAGAAAGGCGGCCAATTCTACACTCCCAAAAGCATCGTTCAACTTCTCGTGGCAATGATTGAGCCATTCAAAGGTAGAGTCTTTGACCCGTGCTGTGGCAGCGGCGGCATGTTCATCCAAAGCGAAAAATTCGTAGCAGCCCACCAAGGCAGGCTCGATGACATACGCATCTTCGGGCAAGAATCCAACCAGACCACCTGGCGCCTCTGCAAAATGAACCTTGCCATAAGAGGCATAGAATCAAAAGAAGTAAGATGGAACAACGAAGGCAGCTTCCTAAACGACCTCCACAAAGACCTAAAAGCCGATTATCTATTGGCTAATCCGCCGTTTAATGATTCTGACTGGAAAGGCGAAATGCTGAGAGAAGACGTTCGCTGGAAATACGGAACACCGCCCACAGGAAACGCCAACTTTGCATGGGTACAACACTTCATACACCATTTAGCCCCTCACGGCATATCCATGTAGAAGATTTTGGCGAAGATCTTTGTGAGTTGACAATTGACTGCTGGGACGAATCGATAGAAAACCTCCCGAGCGTTAATCAAGTTGACAAAATAATTAAGAAAGTACTAAAAAAAGCAAAGATACAGTTGAAAAAATAATCCATTTGATTGAGCTTTTTGGTCTTAAATCCTTAAATACTTTGTAAAACAAAGTAATAACCAAAGTAA
>PLSP01000059.1 GCA_003165195.1 Candidatus Bathyarchaeota archaeon
CTAGTCTATGGCGCAAACATAACCCTGACCGTCTGGCTCATACCCTTCCTTCTTATCGGCCCAACGCTTTTCGCTTCACTAGGTATGCTTGTTGGCACTGTAACAAAGAACCCAGAGACAGCCGGCGTAATCGGCAACATAGTGACTTTTCCAATGATGTTTCTCTCAGGCACATTCTTCCCTATCAGCATCATGCCACAATACCTGCAGACTATCGCTCACGTGCTACCACTTTTTTACATCATCGAGGGCTTAAACAACGTTATGGTCTACTCAAACTTCGCAGGAGCGGCAATTGACCTCGCCGTCGTCGGAGTCATAACAATCGTATTCTTTGCGCTAGCAGTTCGCCTATTCAAATGGAGAGAAGACTAAGACCGGCCACCCCCTCTTTCCCCGCCAAACTTTAATTTATTTTTCAAGAAAACCCAAAATCTTAGAGTACAAAACAGACGAAACCTCGTCTTTGGGTCCGTTGCCATCAACTTTGATAAGTTCACCGTTTTCAACAAACTTCAGGTAAATTCCGCGGACCTTCTGCTGAATCTCAAGCGTTTCCATCACCGACTTTTTCCGCCGCCGCAAACGCTCCAACACCTGCTCGGGAGGCACATCAATAAAAATGCCGAAGTCAGGTTTTAACGCATAAGAGTTGATTTTTTTTATCCAAGATGTGCCGAGTCCAGCGCTTCCTTGGTAAGCAAGTGAGGAGTATAGGTATCGGTCACAAATTACCACTTTGCCCTCAGCTAAGGCTGGTTTTACCTCGTTTTCTAGATGCTCAATGCGGTCAGCTGCAAACAAAAGAGCTTCAGATGCTGCTGGCAAACGTTTCTCTTCATAGAGACAACTTTCCCGAATGTAAGTGCCTGTTTTGCCGTGACTTGGCTCAGCTGTGAAAAATACGCTGAAGCTTTCTGACAGTTTTTTTGCAAGAAGGTTTGCCTGTGTGGTTTTCCCGCTACCGTCCAAGCCTTCGATAATAATAAAAACACCTTTCTTGGTCATGTTTCTCCGCCTGGCTAGTCAGCGTTACACATTATAGGGAGCTACATAAATATAACTTACAACTGGGAGACTTGCTTGTGCCTAAGGCTTACTGGGGAGAAATAAAAGACCCCGTTCACGGATACGTTTACATTACTGAAGCAGAAAAAAACGTCATTGACTCATATCCTATGCAGAGGCTACGGCGACTTCGGCAACTAGCGGGCTCCGAATACGTTTACCCAGGCGCTAACCACACCCGCTTCGAACACTCCATCGGCGTAATGTTTCTTGCAGGGCAGGCCTTGGACAATCCCAACGTTTCCCGAAATGTAAGCGACGAAGAACTGGACACTTGTAGAGTTTCGGCACTGCTTCACGACGCTGGGCATGGCCCATTCTCTCATGTTTTCGAACATCTTTTAATCAAAAACCTCGACAAAACTCACGAGGATATAACGTCATGGATTATTGAGAAAAGCGAAGTCGGTGAGAGCCTTTCAAAAATGGGTTTCAACCCCAAAGATGTGTCCAAGCTTGCAGTTGGGAAACTGCATAAACCCAATAAAGCGTTTCTTGACCAGATAATCAGCAGCGCCGTAGACGTAGACAAACAGGATTTCATCGTCCGCGACACATACCACACAGGAGCCGAATACGGCTTCATCGACGTGTACCGCCTTATCCATGCACTTGACGTTTTAGGCGAAAATTTAGCCGTTGAACTGGGCGCTCTCTCAGCTTTAGAAGCGTTTATGATTGCCCGCATTGAATCGTTCAAAAGCATCTATTTCCACCGAGTAGGTCGAGCGGCGCAGATTATGCTGGCAACCGCCATGGAAAAAGCAGACAGCGAACTGGGCTTAACCGCTTTCAAATCTCCTGAAGAGTACATGGCATTGGATGATTACACGGTTTGGTCAGCACTCAAGAAGTGCCAGGCGTCAAAGGGCATAATTGGCAACCTGGAAAGGCGCAAAATGCTAAAGTGCGCTTACGAGCGAACCTTTTATGAGAAAGATACCATGATTTCGAATATTTTCGGCAGGGAATCGTATCGACGACAGATGCAGAGCGAAATCGCCAAGGAAGCCGGCGTCAGCGTAGAATCAGTTATAATTGATGTGCCCACAGTCCCTTCTGTACCCTACCACCACGCTGTTCTGATGGAATCTATGGAAATCCCTGTGTTTACCCGTAGTCAATCAGGCGAAAAAATGTTGCAACGTCTTAGCGAAAGCTCAAAGATCTTTGAAACCCTCAAGGGCTTCATGAACATTCTACGGGTGTACACTGAAGCAGCTGACCGGGAGAAGGTTGAGAAGGCAACCGCAAAGATTTTGGGCAAAATTCCCTCTGCTGCCAAGATTTCGTTCTAAAGATTTTTCTTAAATACTAGTCCTTGCTAACTGGAAAGAGAAGAATTCGAAGCGTGGAAGGGGAAGCGCATGGAGAATAATTCTCAAGATAAAAAACTCATAAAAGTAACCATTAAACGAAAGTCTGAATCAAATACGGACGCATTAACCCTTTTTGACGAGACAGATATTCGCAAATTCGTCACTGAATTCGTTTCTTCATGGATTAGAGGCGACATCATTATCCGTTTTCCAACAGCGGCTGAACTTGCGAAGAAGACGCCGCTATCTTTTGCGTTCCCCACCGACCCATCTGTTAATGCGGAACTTAAAATAAAGGAGCACTACGTTGATTTGCTATCTGTAGTTGCAGGGATTAAGCAGGCGTCTGCTGAAGAAGTGGAGAATGCGGTCTCCGAAGTGTTTAAGATGCTTCTTATGTTTCGTTCCGCAAACAGAATTGAGGGCAAAATCTTCTCAAACGACCTGCAAAAAAGAGTAGAAGAACTCGAAAAGACCCAAATCACCCAGGGCAAGCTTGTGGAGCAAATAACTGGATTTTTGTTTAAACCTAAAGCACAAAAAAAAGCCCCAACTATCTAAAGCCCGATGCTGTAAGGGTAAGGTTTATTCGAAAGAAAAAGCATTCTGCTTGATGCTTCATAGCAAAAGCGCGCTCCGGTAGTATAGTCCGGCCAAGTATGCTGGCCTTTCGAGTCAGCGACCCGGGTCCGAATCCCGGCCGGAGCACCAACTATTCTATAGCATGTGGGTGAGTATGGGTTTTTTCCGGGTTTCCATGGACGTTTTCCTTGTGACGGTCTAGCTCGGTGTGGGTTTTGAAGGTTTTACCGCATATTTCGCAGACCGCTCCCCGCTCATAGCCTTCGATGGATTCCTCATGCACGGTAGGCGTTTTAGATGGGACAGAGTGCGTTTTAATTTGTTTATCTTCAGTCATAAAAAATCCTCTAAGTACAAGAATACTGAAGGTTTCACTTATAGTTTGGGTCGAGGGCGCATGGCTATCTTGCTTTTCCCAAGACAAGCATCATAGATTTGATCCATTGATCATGTACTTCTTTGTTAGGGAACCCCATGACCAGCTTCTCCATCGTTCCAAGATATAATGCGGTGAAGAGTTCCGCTAACGTTTTAGCGTCAACGTCTGTTCTCATTAAACCTTGCTTCATTTTTTCATCGACAAAGGTTGACACCGTTTCGATATCCCGATTGTAGTCTTCCACTATGATTTTTCTAATTTTAGTGTCATGTGATGCCAAAGCAACTTCTTCAAAATGCGTGTGCAGGTTACCTTTGAACTGTTCGGTTACCATAGTGTACACTTCTTCGAGGGTTTGTGATAAGTCATTTTTTTCGCATGCAGCGTTAATGATTGTTCTTAGCGTTTGGTGACTCTGCAGGTAAATTTCTTTTAGCAGGTCTTCTTTGCTTTTGAAGTATGAATACAGTGCGCCTTTGCTTACACCGACTTCTTTGGCGACGNNCTATTCGTGCAGCTCCCACAATTTTGGTTTTTGCTTCTTCCCTGTATTCTGGAATCACTTTGGGCATGCTTAACCATCGGTAGATTGCTTTATTTCACTTTAAAACATTCCTATTAGCGACGATAAGTATATTAATTGACTATAAGTCGGTATTACAAAAAATAATAGGTGAAAACGACATGAACAGCAACTCCCCCAAAAGCCCAAACGACTCAAACCGCTTAGGCTCAAATTATGCAACTAGAGTCCTCCTAACAGTAACTGCAGTCTCACTATTACTGAACTATGTGGAAACAATGGTTATTCCAGGCATATATGACATCCAAAAGGACCTATCAACCACAGCCACAATTGCTTCATGGATCACCTCTGCATTCTTAATCGTGGGAGCTGCAGTTTCGCCGCTTTTTGGAAAACTCGGGGACATTTACGGCAAGAAAAAAATCTTTCTCATAGTCCTACTCTTCTATATCGCAGGTGTAGGATTAGCAGGATTCTCAACGAACATATACATGTTAATCGCTTCAAGAGCGATTCAAGGCGTCGGCTTTGCCATAGTTCCTTTGGGGTTAGCTATGATCACTGACGTTTTCCCCAAAGAGCGAGTAGCCACAGCGCAGGGTATAATCAGCGGAACCTTTGCTATCGGCGCTGCCGTTGGCCTAATTATTGGCGCATATATTGTGCAGGACTTAAGTTGGGAATGGGCTTTTCACTCTGCGTTCATTTTAAGCATCATTCTGTTCTTCATAGCGCTTATAGCTCTCAAAAAAGATGTACCTGGTGAGAAAAGCAAAGTAGACATCGTTGGCACAAGCATGCTGATGTCTGGCATAGTCCTCATACTGCTATACTTAACTGAAGCGCCCACTTTAGGTTGGTTATCACTTGAAAACATCGCGTTTCTAATCCCAGGCACTTTCTTAACTGTCGGCTTCTTTGCCTTCGAAAACAAACAAACTATCCCGCTTATTCAGTTAAGTCTGCTAAAAATCAGAAATGTACTTGTAGCAAACTTGGTCGGCATACTTTCTAGCATGTCGATGTTCCTGCTCTTTTTCGCAGTTATCTATTACGCTCAGTACCCTGCCCTTATTGGTCCGTATGGACTGGGATTAAGCATTATTAACACAGGATTAACACTTGCCCCAGCAACATTGGTTATGCTCATTGTTGGGCCATTGATGGGCAGACTTGTAACCAGAATTGGACCAAAACCGATACTCACTTTAGGGGCATCCATCAGCATAATCGGCCTTCTGCTGTTTATCTTCTCCAGAGGAACCACAACAGAATTGACCATAGATGTAGCAGTCGCTCTTGTGGGAGTTGTCTCATTGATTATCCCCATAGTAAACATGATTTCGGTTTCTGTGCCTAAAGAAAACATTGCAGTCGGATTAGGAATGAACACTATGCTAAGAAACCTCGGAGGAGCAATTGGACCGGTCCTTGCCACCACAATTATTTCAACATACTATGACAGAGTTGGACCGCCAATATTGCCAACCGTCATGACGTTCGGGAATAAAACAGCCTTTAACACAATCTTCACTATAGGCATAGTATTGATGATAGCGATAATCGCATTAAGCTTAACAGCCAAAAACTACACGTTCGGAAAAAACAATACTAAAAAATCAGAAACCCTGAAAAAAAAGTAAAGTATCCCCGACCATTTGCTAGCTATTTTGTAGCTGAGCTTTTTATTTAGCAAAAAATAAAAATGGGATTTTTTAGACCTTCAGTGGTTTTCCGCAGTTAGGACAAAAAGTGGCGTTTGCAGCCACTGGTGCTCCGCAATTAGGGCAGTACATCGTTGCTTGCGGTTGCGTTTGTGCCTGGTAAGGCGGTGGCTGTGTTGTGGGCGGTGCTGGGGGTGGAGCGTAACCGTATGGTTGTGGGGGTGCTTGGCTAGAAGTTTTTACTGAGAAGAAGGCAATTGTAGCGAATATCCAAGCGATGAATATTAGGAATAAGCCAACGAAAACTATGGTCAATATGGCGCCCCACCAAAGTAAGGTGCCTGCAGTTTCGAATGAGTGTTCGCCGGTTTTTTGGGCGAGTAATGAGAATGCGCGTCTAAAGTGCATTGCCATAAGTATGTAGAAGACGAAGACAACTACTAGTGCGCCAAAAATAGTAACCAAAGAGCCGAATCCGAAGGTGAAAATACCGACTGCAAAGGAAAGCACGAGACCTGCGGCGAATGCTGCGCCTCCAATAATTCCAAAGATAAGACCCCATAGAGCATTGTGGTAGATCTCTGGCTCCTTATAGTAGTCTGACATCCCTTTCATGCCCACGAAAACCAAGATTATACCTATGATGCTAGCGAATGGGAAGATGAGAAGTATTGATCCTATGCCTGCGAGATTCTTACTTGATTCTAAGCTGCTCATTTATTGTTTCCTCAATAAAATGGCATTTATAATGTCAATGCATAAAAGCTTTTGCGATCATATTAACGCTAACTTAAAAGCTGAACGAAACTACATTTTACGAACTGTAAATAAAAGATAGTTGCAATTAAGAAATAAAGGAGAACCTTCATTTGGACAACCATATTGCTTCAATTTATAAAGAATTACTATCGAAAATAAAAGATGTTACAGTGTTGGGAACCGCTGAGGGCATAGTCCACTGGGACATGGAAACCATGATGCCTCCAGGGGCCGTAGAACAGCGAAGCGAGCAACTTGCATTGCTGAGCCGCATTCAACACCAGTTGGCAACTGACCCCGAAATAGGAAGACTCCTCAGCGTTATGCAGTCAAGCCCAGAATCCCAGTCACTGGGACAAGTGGAAAAACGCAATCTCTACCTAATCGACAAAAGCTATCGTGAACAAACCGCTCTACCAGAAAAACTGGTAGCTGACCTTGCCAAGCAGGAAGCCGTCGCAGTGAACGTGTGGAAAAAAGCTAAGGCTCAAAAAAACTTTAACCTCTTCAAGCCTGAATTGCAGAAACTGCTGGATTTAAGCAGACAAGCCGCGGAACTTATTATGAAGGTAAAAGAAGTTAAGACGCCCTATGAAGCGATGATCGACAGTTTTGAACCGAAAATGACCCAGGACAAGATCACGGCAACGTTTAATGAACTTCAAATAGGGCTCAAAAAATTGGTAAACAAAATAGAAAACAGCTCTGTTAAACCTGACACGTCTTTGCTTTATCTGCCTGTTCCAGTTGAGAATCAACGTCAAATAGCCCAGTTACTAACACAAACTTTAGGGTACGATACTGCTTCTGCCGACGCCCGCGGACGAATAGATGAAACAGAACACCCCTTCACAACAGGTTACTACGACGACGTGCGCATAACAACCCACTATTACCAGGACAACTTTGCAAGCTCAATCTTCTCGGTTATGCATGAAAGCGGTCATGCAATCTACGAAGAAAACCTCAACCCAAACTGGAAGTACCAACCTGTGGGCTCAACCTGCTCATATGGCGTTCATGAATCGCAGTCACGGTTCTACGAAAATGTTATTGGCCGCTCCAAAGAATTCTGGGTTGGCTTTATGCCCAAGCTCAAAAAAGCTGCGCCTAATACGGCCGGTCTCCAATTGGACAGATTCCTTCAGGCAGTTAACAGGGTTGAGCGGTCAAAAATTCGAATTGAGGCTGACGAAGTAACCTACAACCTGCATGTAATTGTGCGTTTTGAAATTGAAAGGGACTTATTTGCTCAAAAAATAGATGTTGATGAGTTGCCGCAGGTGTGGAACCAAAAATACGAGGAGTATCTTGGCATTAAAGTCGAAAATGACTCAGAGGGCGTAATGCAGGATACGCATTGGGCAAGTGGATTGTTCGGTTACTTCCCAAGCTATACGCTTGGCAACATTTACAGTGGTCAATTAACCGCTGCAATCACAAAAGACATGCCAGATTGGCGAAGTCAACTTACACTGGGAAAACTCAGCCATGTAAACGATTGGTTAAAAGAAAACATTCACGTGCCAAGCGACCTCTATGACCCAGAAGAACTCATCAAAAAAGCAACTGGGAAAAGCCTAAACTCTGAAGCTTACCTGCAATACCTCAACGAAAAATACGGAAATCTTTACGGTGTCTGAGCAGGTGCGGGAGTAGGAGTAGAAGGGGAAGTGGGCTTAGTTAATTCCTTGAAAACGTACAGGGAAATGTAGAAAACAATTGAGCCGATGAACAGGACAATACCGATGCCGCCGACGACTGAATTGTATATGTTGGCTCCGATGATGAACAATATAAAACCAAGTATGAATGTTGCTAAGCATGCCCAGTCAAAGCGAGACATCATGTTGCCTCATGATGAACCATTCAATAAAACTTCAAGATATATACATTTATCGATATAGTTTTCAAAATCCAAGTTACCGCTGCCCCTTAACAAATAATGTCATAAAAGGTAATTTTTCAGAAAAATACTGAACGCTTCCTAAAGGTTTCAATCTGTATCCGACATTTTTATATATTACTTGCTCCACACAGAGCGGCAGAGGCTAAGATGAATGTCGGGAGCAGATGTTAAGAAGCCAGAGACACGAGAAGAATTTATCAAATTGTTAACTGAAGCCGCCAAAAAAGAGGTTGGCTTAAAAAACAAACCCTTAAAACCGACAGTTATTGGAACTGCTAAAGAGTTAGACATACACAGGGATACACTTTACAGTTGGTTAAAAGAGTTTAATGTCGATTTTAAAGAGGTTGCTGACCGAACACCGACAATAGTTGCAGACTACGCAGACGATTCTCAGCAAGAAAACGTCTATCTAATCGGTGAATCATTGGTTGGAGAAGGAAACGAAGTAGCTCACATAGACCTTATGGTAGGCAATAAATCAGGGCCAGTCGGCCAAGCATTCGCTAATGGCATGACAAATCTATCAGCTGGTCACACCCCGTTGTTGGCAGTTATTAGGCCTAATCTACCGCCTAAACCCCACACGCTAATTGTGCCAAAAGTGACTGTAAAGAACATGGAGGACACAGGAAAAATTTTTGGTCCAGCACAAGCCGCAGTAGCTAAAGCGATCGCTGATTCTGTAGAAGAAGGAATAATTCCAGTTGACAAACTCGATGAATGGGTCATAATTTGCAGCGTTTTTATTCACCCTAAAGCCAAGGATTTCCGCCGAATATACCAATACAATTACGGCGCAACAAAAATGGCGCTTCAAAGAGCCCTAAAGAAGTATCCATCGCTTGAAAAGATCATTTACGAGAAAGACCGCTCCAAGCACCCAATTATGGGCTTCAAAGTTCCACGTCTATGGAGACCACCATACCTACAAATTGCACTTGACGCGCCTTCACTTGAAGGAGCAAAGAAGGTTCTTGAACAATTGCCGGGAAGCGACAGAATAATCATTGAAGCAGGAACACCACTCATTAAACGCTACGGAACAAGAGTAATCAACGAACTACGACAAGTAGCCAAAGACAAATTCGTAATAGCAGATCTCAAAACGCTTGATGTTGGCAAAGTCGAAGTAGACATCGCCTATGAAGACACCGCAGACGCAGTTGTCGCAGCAGGCTTAGCGCCCGCAGAAACCCTTGACGCAACAGTTCACGAAGCCAGACGCATGGGAATCTACGCGGTCATCGACATGCTAAACGTAGAGGACGTCCTTGCAAAACTAAAATCACTTAAAGACTTCCCAGATATCGTCATCTTACACCGAGGCATCGACCAAGAAAGCGGAAGAACCTGCGGACTTGAACGCATAAAACTGATACGCCAAGCATTCCCCAACAAGAAATTCCTAATTGCAGTCGCAGGCGGCATAGTTCCAGAAACAGCCAAAGAAGCACTCGAACTGGGCGCAGACATACTCATCGTCGGCAGATACGTCACACAGAGTAGAGACATCGAGCGGGCAGTCAGAGACTTCCTCGAATTGACACCAGCCATGCGCGAAGACATCGACCTATACCGAGTCCACACAGAATAAAACAAAAACCAAGAGCGCAAGCTCACCAAACTTTTTCTTTATTTTATTTCAAGTAAAACATCAGGTTTTCTGTAACAGCTCAACAGGACAACCATTAACATCAGTATTTATTGGCTCTTTGCATGCGCCCATACTTGACACCTGTTAACCCCAGAAGATCTCTTTTGATTTTCACCGGGGAAGGGACTCGAACCCCTGCGAACACAAAATTTGTAATGCATTGAAATGCGATAGAGTTAAAAGCAATTATTATGTAAATTGTTTTAGGCGTGTGTATGGTTAGAGAAAAAAAGCGGCAAGTATGCTTTCGAATTGAAGAATCCATTGTTAATGAAATGGAGGATATAAGAGAGAAAACGGGCGTTCCGGTCAGCACACAGATAGAGTTACGACTAAAGGGCTTCACAATAAATAGTATTGCTGAGAAGGGCAGATGGGATAAAGTTTGGCGTTGGTATACAAGCTTAGAAAAAGACGATGCTTTTGCAGATAACGTTGAAAACGCGGTTGAAAGAATGCGGGAGCTGAAACTTCGTTAATGGTCTGTTTAGATACAACTTTTTTGATCGATCTAATTCGAAAAAAACCCGAGGCTGAAAAGAAATTAAGCAGCCTTATAAAAAGAAGCGATGGTCCATGCGTCACTGTTATCACTGTAGGAGAGCTGTTTTATGGAGCCTTCAAGTCAAGAAATGTTGAAAAGGAAAAAGAAAAAATAAACGCCGTTCTAAGTGGTCTTCTGATTCTTGAAATGAATGAACATGGGGCTGAAAAATTTGGGCAAATTCTTAGCGCTTTAGATCAGGCGGGTCAGAAAACTAATGATAGAGATGTTTTGATTGCTGCAATCGCTATTTCAAAAGGTCAAAATGTCATAATAACCCGAAACGAAAAAGATTTCGAAAAAATCCCAGAGATAGCCGTTGAATCGTACTAGACCTAAATTTTTGGTCACTACATTTTCGAATATTTGTTGTTGGACCGGTGGAGGGATTCGAACCCCCTGCGAACACGAAGCTCATCAGTGTCTTTAATCGAATCAAATCCCAACTAAATTTCAGAGTTCGTTATGCTGGGGCTCTGACCATTAAGGATGTGCATGCTGGCTCACTAAAGCACCAATTTAGCGATTGTATGATACTCGAGAAAACTTTTAACCTTAGCATTCGGTTAGCCATATTAACGGATTACATCTAAAGATTGTAGTCCCAAAAGGATTATTTTCATAAGATTAGTAAATAAATTAGCGATAGTTTTTGTTGGCTCGATTATCTTTTTAGCAGCTATTAGCCCAGCGTTTGCTCTTTTCCGGTTCGATGACTCTGCCGAGAATGATTCCATTTAGCTCAAGCAACAGCAATTGGTACAGCTCAAATTGGAGTGGATACGCAGTTAATGGTTCGGCAGGCTCGGTAACTTCTGCTAGTGGGTCATGGATTGTTCCCACAGTTAGAGGTGGCACTGGTACTGCATACGCTGCATTCTGGACTGGCATCGATGGCTTTGGCTCAAGCACAGTTGAACAAATAGGAACTCTCTCAGAAAGTAGCGCTACCTTCGGCTTTAGAAGCGGATCAAAAACAACCACAGCTTACTACGCTTGGTACAAATTTTATCCTTCCGAGTCAATTATAGCAATAACCACAGCAACTACACCATCAGGAGCTTCAGCGGCAGTAAAGCCTGGTGACATAGTCTTTGCAGAAGTGACTTATGTAACTGGTGACACATTTGTCCTTACCATTACTGATAAGACTGAAGGATGGACGTTTACCACAACAGGAAGCCAATCCGGTGCTACTGAGTCTTCCGCCGAGTGGATTGCAGAGGCACCCTCATCATCTACAGGAGCATTGCCACTTGCAAACTTTGGTAAAGTTTACTTTGGAAATGACTACACATCCACTGCATTAACCTGCTATGCCACCGTAAATGGGGTTACCGGGAGTATTGGTTCCTTTTTACATGGAAGTTCTGTTGGAAGGTCTAATGAGGTTCAATCGATAACAATGGCTACTCAAATGGGCTTTGGCAGATACACCATTATTGTTCCCGAAGCTACTCCATCAGCGTTGTCATCGGATGGAACTAGCTTTTCGATTACATGGGACAGAGCATAAGGCTACTTCATCGAGCTAAAACTCCCTTTTTGTTACTTAGCTTCCTTCTAGCTAACTTGCCTCTTAGATAGCCTCTTTTCTACAATGGTCAAAACAGCCAACAGTCGATCCGCTCTGACCTCAAAAAAAAGCAAACGCTGCTTGGCTGCTTGCTGTAAATTGCAAGCTTTTAGAGCATCCTTTGGAAGTCGGGTTAATACATTCATCAACTTCGCAGTTCCAGAAAGACCTCGGAGGGATAGGGGTCTACTATTTGCACAAAATGTCTATAGCCAAAAAGATCACCTAAACATTCGACTTGGTAGAATAGGGGTCTAGTATTTACATCAAACTTCAATAGGTAAATACCAAGCCCAAACCAACAAACCGGTGCGTTTTAGTGTACAAGCTTTAGCGCTATAAAGGCGGTTAAGAAGATGACTGCTGTTATGAGGAAGGTTGGCAGATAACTAAAGCCGGTGGGTAGATAGGTGAAGCTGTTGGCGAGAAATGGTCCAAGGAAAGCGCCTATTGCTGCGCCTAAGCCTACCATGCCGTCGAAGAGGCCTGCTTTGCCTTGGGGGATGATTTCCATTGAGAGCGAAAGCATCATTATGTAGTACATGGCGTAGGCGAAGCCGAGGCACAGTAAAAGACCGCATGTTAGAATGGTAGGCGCTATGGCTAAGGCTATTACGCCGATTAGGATAAAGACAAGGAGGCTGCGGAGAAGTATGAAGCGTGGCATCTGCTTTCTAATGTTTATTGAACTTGCTCGGCTGCGGATTAAGAAGTAACCTGTTGTTGCACCGATCGAGTTGAGGATGTATGCTAGATACACGTATTGTTCTTGTCCCCCAAACACGCTTTTGAGGTAGAGTGGAAGCGGCGTGAAAAACAAGCTTGTTGCAAGAGCGAATAAAACTATGGCAAAGGCAAATCCTCGGAAACTGTCTTCTTTAAGGTTACCTTTCCAAGGTAACCCATCCATCAACCTAGTTGATGCTTGAACTCCACGACACGTTAAATCTACCTTTCGCTCAATTGTTACCAGGCGTCTTTCAAAAATTATCAAGGGATCAGCAATCAAAAGTAACGCTGCCGCAAATGCCACTACGCTCAAGCCGCTGCAAATGTACAGTGTGTAGGTTGCTAAATTGGAAAAAGTAATTGCGGATGCAAATAAGACCATTCCGATGGCTAAGCCGATGATGAACCCGATTTCGGTAATTCCCTCGTAGAGACCAAAAGACCGCTCCCAATCCTTGCGGCTGTAATGCTCTGTGATGAGAACATTTTTGGGCGATTCATGCGCTACATGAAGCATCTGCATCACGATGTAAAGAAACACAAATACTATGAGGTTTTGGGCAAACGGTAAGGCCATCAAGAACAGGATAGCGGACATTGAAGCGAAAGAGAGAAGAATGAAAGCTTTGTAGTGGCGTGTTTTGTCGC
This sequence comes from Candidatus Bathyarchaeota archaeon, assembly GCA_003165195.1. Classification (GTDB taxonomy): domain Archaea; phylum Thermoproteota; class Bathyarchaeia; order Bathyarchaeales; family Bathycorpusculaceae; genus Bathycorpusculum. Next base: position 13,361 of record PLSP01000059.1, read on the forward strand.
AGAGGTATCCCCAGAGGAACGAGGCGGGGATCGAGCAAAAAATAGCTATGGAAGTCATTACGCCCAAGGCAAGCAGCGGCCCACCCAGCAAACTGGTGTTCTTGAAGAGAACCACGTATAGCGGTATGAAAACTGTAAGCATGCCGAAAGCCATGTCATGAAAGAAGAAGCCTAACCGCCACATAGCCAACAAACCACTATAAAGTTAAATTAAAGCTTTTGCCTGCATAAATTAAAGTCGCTTAAAAATAAGAGATGCATCAGTTTCCATATAAATCCTTAATAGAGAGTTGATTAATTTCATACTCCGCTGGAGAGTAATCAGTAAATGGCAAAATTCAAGGTCATAGTTTCCGATCCTGAAGCGGGAACATCCAAAGTTGTCGAGCTCGAAGAAGCTCGTGCAGTTCCACTTATCGGAAGAAGAGTTGGAGAAACCTTAGACGGCGCAGTAGTAGACCTGCCAGCGCACAAAATCCTAATAACAGGCGGCTCTGACAAAGACGGCGTACCCATGAGGGGAAACGTTCATGGTGGTGTACGACGAGCAGTCGTTCTCAGCGGAGGAACAGGCTTTGTACCACATAGAAAAGGAGAAAGAAGACGCAAAACAGTCCGCGGCAACATTATAACAGACGAAATCGCGCAGCTCAACATGAAAATCACTGAGAAGCCAGCTGGCGCAAAAGCACCCGAAGCCAAAGCCACGCCGCAGCCTGCACAGTCAACAAAATAATACTTAAAATTTATTAGCATCCTATAATTCTTTCATATTTCATAAAGTAGATTAAGGAATAAAAGTATGAGCGACGAAAGTAAACCCTTGCCTAAGCAACCAGAAGTCAACGTTGGCACCATAGGTCACGTCGACCATGGAAAAACAACTTTGGTTCAAGCATTAACCGGCGTTTGGGCTTCAAGACACAGTGAAGAACTCAAAAGAGGCATCACCATTAAACTGGGCTACGCAGACATGCCAATCTTCAAATGCCCAAAATGTCCTGCTCCAAACAACTATACAATTCATGATTACTGTGAAAAATGCAATTCACCAGCAGAATTTGTGCGTGCGATAAGTTTCGTTGACGCCCCCGGACACGAAGCACTAATGGCCACGATGCTTTCTGGCGCAGCCATTATGGATGGAGCAATCCTAGTAATCGCTGCTGACGAGCCGTGCCCACAGCCACAAACGCGTGAACATCTTGCAGCTGCCGAAGTTAGCGGCATCAAAAACATGATTATTGTTCAAAACAAAATTGATATTGTTGATGAGAAAAGAGCGCTTGAAAGCTACCGTGAAATCAAAAACTTCATAAAAGGCACAGTAGCTGAAACTGCTCCGATAATTCCGATCTCAGCCCAACGAGGCATAAACATCGACGTTCTAATTACCGCTATCCAAACAATCGTACCTACACCTAAAAGGGACGCCTCACAACCACCGCTAATGTACATTATCCGTTCTTTTGACGTTAATAAGCCAGGCACAACCATTGAAGGCTTGGAAGGCGGCATCATCGGCGGAACCATCGTGCAGGGCAAATTTGCAGTCGGGGAAGAAATAGAAATCCGCCCAGGCATAAGTGCTGAGAGAGAAGGAAAAACCGTCTATGACCCATTGATTAGCGAAATAGTGAGCTTGCAGGCTGGTCAACAAAACGTTCAAGAAGCAACCTGCGGAGGCTTAGTCGGAGTAGGAACCCTACTTGACCCATCCTATTCAAAAGCAGACGGCTTAACAGGCAGCATCGCTGGAAAAGCAGGAATGCTTCCACCAACATTAACCGAGCTAACTTTGGAAACACACGTTTTAGAACGGGCAGTGGGAACAAAGGACCTGTTGAAGGTTGAAAAATTCAACCCAGACGAAGTATTGCTACTTCACATAGGCGCCGCAGTAAACGTGGGCAAAGTTATGGGAATAAAACAGAACGTCATAAAAGTCAAGTTGACAAGACCAATCTGTGCCCTGCCAGGCTCCAGAGTTGCCATCAGCAGGAAAATTACCGCTCGATGGAGACTCATCGGATACGGGCTCATTCCCTCAAATTAAAAAGGTTTATTCTGTTATCATGCCCATTTTCTTTAGGTAGGCATGCGCTTTTTCCAACACATCTTTGGAGTTTTTGAAGGATAATTTATCCAGTGCATGCGGGTAATTCAGCCAAGTGTATCCTACATGCTCAAAGGACAACTCAACTTTGTCAGTGAATGATTCCATTATAAAAAAAACCACTTCTTTGTGAACCGTTAAGCCTTGCCTTCTGTAGAAATAAGCGATTGCTTCCCTGAAGGCATCAACAAACGTGGCGTCAGTGATGCTTGTTTCCTCTTGCAGTTCACGGACCACGGTTTGTTTCTCAGTCTCATTTGCTTCGACGTTTCCTTTTACAAAATCCCAATGTCCCGCAGCATAGTTTAGAAGAAGATATTTTGTCGACGAATCCTTTTTTGTAAAGATTACGGCGCCACAGGATTTTTCACGGAGCACTCGGTTCACCTAGCTGTTGGTCAATTCATGTATTTAAGATATTTAAAGTGATAGTAACTTAAAAGCTACGCAGGACTGCTAAGATAAAGTGCAAATTAAAGCTAACAACTAAACTAAGAGCTTAACGTCAAGGAGAATGCTACATGTCAAGTTCAACAAAGGAAACGTTTAAAGTAATTTTGGATTCAAATGCACTCTTTGTGCCGCTTGAGTTTAGACTTGACATTTTCAATGGTGTTGAGCAGTTACTAAATCGGAGAGTCGATTTTGTTTTGCTATCGGCGGTGAAACGGGAGCTTGAAATCCTATCCGCTAAGGATTCACCTACAATCCGCCGTGAAGCCGCCTTTGCACTCAAGTTGACTGAAAAATGCAAATATGTGTCAATTGACTCTGGAGACATGTCGACTGACGATGTTATAGTTAAAATTGCTAAGGCGTGGAATTCGCCTGTTTTTACTAACGATAGGCAACTAAGGTTGAGGCTAAGAGATATAAGTGTGCCAGTGATTTATGTGAGACAAAAATCGCGTCTGGAAATTGACGGATTGATATAACTATGTTTAAACTCATAACACTTCAGGACACTATCCGCATTCCTCCCGAAACTTTTGGCAACCCACTTGAAAAAGTAGGTCGCGACCAAGTTAAGCAGAAGTACGAGGGAATCGTAGATGAGGAATTAGGATACGTGATTGCCGTAACAGGCATAGAGGTTAGCCCTATCGGAAAAATAATTCCTGGAGACGGCGCCACCTTCCATAAAGTAACGTTTTCCTTATTGACATTCTACCCAGTAATTCAAGAAATCGTTGAGGGAGATGTGGTTGAAATAGCGGACTTCGGCGCTTTCGTCCGCATCGGACCAGTAGACGCGCTTCTTCACGTTTCACAACTTATGGATGATTACATATCTTACGATGAAAAGCAAGGGATTCTTCAAGGAAAAGAAACCAAACGCAAACTAACAGCAGGCGACCAAGTTCGCGTCAGAATAACCGCAGTTTCACTTGGAAGGGCGGGAAGCTCAGGGAAAATCGGTGTCACTGCGAGGCAACCATTCTTAGGCAAACTGGAATGGCTAAAGGAAACAGCGGCCGTACCTGAAAAGAAACACTCAGATGCAAAAGAGAAAGCAGCGTAAAATAGGAGAGATTTAGATGAGTGAAAAAGCATGCACTAACTGTCATTTTATAACTAAAGAAAACGTTTGTCCAAAATGCCGATCCACAAGCTTCAGCGAAGATTATAGCGGCTTAGTTGTCATGTTTGACCCCGAGAACTCAGCTATTTCAAAAGCTATGAACATAAAAGAGAAAGGCAGATTCGCGCTGAAAGTACGGTAGACTCTTTTTAGCTTTACCATAGTAATCTTTTTACTAAAACCCTGACGTTATTGTGGACAAGGGTGGAACAATGACTGTAGCTTACACTATAACACCGGAACTTCGCACAAAACTAAAAGAGCCTTTCGGCACTTTGATTTGTGGATCCTATAAAGAAACAATGGGCAAGATGAAAGAGTATATTTCGAAAGAGAACTCGCCTTTGTTAATTTCTGTAGGAGATATCGTTTCTATTAATCTTCATGTTCACAACATACAGCCTCAACTTACGATTATTGATAATAAATCCCTCAGAACTCAGGTCGTCGCCGCCAGAGCCCAGGCAGAAGAAACGGTGCATGTGAATAATCCGCAGGGAACCATTACGCAGGAGGCAATCTCGGCAGTCAAAGCAGCCTTAGAAAAAAACGAGCACACACACATTGTGGTTAACGGCGAGGAAGATTTGCTTGCGCTAATAGCTGTTTTGTATGCTCCTGAAAACGCTGTTGTAGTTTACGGTCAACCCCACGAGGGCATAGTTGTTGTCAAAGTCACTTCTGACAGAAAGGAGCAGGCAAAGCAGTTTCTAAATGCCATGAAACCCTCGAAAAGCTAAATAGGAAGAAAACTGTTTGAACTAACCGCCTTAAGTGAAAACTAATGGAACTCAAAATAGACTCATCTAAGAACAACCCGCTTCTGAAACGAAAGGAAGTAGGTTTCACTATTATTCAAGGTCCAAAAGAGAAAACGCCCCAAAGGCTAGATGTAAAAAGAGCTATAGCCATTGAAATGAAAATCGGCGACGACGTAGTCTTCGTTAAACGGATGCACACTAAAACGGGAACCAGCATCACTCAGGGAGAAGCCAACGTCTACCAGAACCCTGCACAGGCCAAACTTGTTGAGCCCGAATACATTAGAAAAAGAAATAGCCCACCTGAAAAAACTAAGGAAGAGGCTCCAGCATAATGTCCAAAAAACCTCCAGCGACAAAGAAAGAAGCAGCCCCCGCTGCGGCACCAGCAGCTGCAGAAGCAGCATCAGCAAAGAAAACTGAAAAGGGAAAGAAAGAAAAGAAGCACAAACAGGAAAAAGGAGTGCACGCAATGTACAAAGTTGAGGGCGATAAGGTTTCTCGGGCAAGGCCAACTTGCGAGCGTTGTGGACCAGGCTACTTCATGGCAGACCACCATGACAGGTACACATGTGGGCACTGTGGCTTTACTCGTTACAAGCAGAAATAAGCAGTTTTAAATCCCTGCTTGTACGATTAGCTTCAGGTGGCCGTCAATGCTTAGAGTTAACGTGGTAATAACTAGCATCTCAGCTGAACGCTTTTGGGATATTAGAAAGCCCATTCCGCCTATTCAAATAAACACTAACATTAATGTTGTTGGAATGGAGAAGAAACAAGACGAATCTTTGGATGTTCCTTTTGTCTTATCAATCACTTATAATCCATCCATCGCCCAAATGAACATAAAAGGAAACGCTTACGTCACCGGCGAAAAGAATGAAATTGACAAAGCCCTCAAAGACTACGAACAGAAAAAGCCACCGCCACAAGTAATCATCCAGTCCGTATCAAACGTTGTATTCATCGAATCCATCCTCATCTCAAGAATACTAAACATGCCACCTCCAGTCCCACTGCCGCAGATACCTGAAACCGGAAAGCCCCCGAGCTCTAAACCAGAAGGAAGAGACTACAGCGCATAGCCGACCCCGGTTACAGGAAACCTTTAAGCTTCCTGGCTATGGCATCCGCAATTTTTAATTCAATTGGAAACGCAAAGTTTCTGTGTTTCCAACGGTATTTTTCAACATTGTTCATTATTTTATAAACAGTCTTGTATACAAAGTCACGCTCTATTATCCTTGCTTCTGGATAAAACGCTAAACGCGTAACCGCTGAAATTGTATGCAACTCGCTTACTCGTGAACGGCTGTGCCAAGGTGGGTCAAAATGGAAAACATGTATGCTGCCCCATTCTTCAAGCGATTGTGGTGCTTTAAACTCGGGTGGTAAAAACTCCATGACCGGACTGGGAAATGGAGTGTACACGAATATACCGTAATGCTGCGTTTTTGGATTAACTTCACGCATCCTATCCATTAAATCAAACGTTTGCTTTAGGTCATCGTCAGTTTCCCCCGGTAGACCGCTCATCCATGAAACATACGGCTCGATTGAAGGCGCCCAGCGATGCAGATTCTCAACTGACTGCAACATTTGAGCTGCAGTGACGTCTTTGCAGATAAGTTGTTGTATGCGGTCTGAACCTGACTCACCTCCAAAATCCAGTTCAACGCAGCCAGCTTTCTCTAGAAGCTCCAGAAAAGGCTTATCGTAAGTTGACATGTAGTCGAATCTGCAGTTCGCTCGCCATTGAACTCTAAGTTTGCGTTCAATAAGCCCCGTGCAAATTTCTTCAACGCGTTTCTTGTCAACAAAGACGTTGTCGTCTATTGGATCAATTATTTTGATGTGTGGAAACTTTACCAGTATGTATTCTATTTCGTCAAGGACGCGTTTGGCGCTTTTAGCTCGCCACTTGTTTTTGTTAAAGTAGCTGTTGTAACAGAAGCCACATCTATGTGGACAGCCTCGGCTTGTTTGGATATGGAAGCGGCCAGATTTTATCGATGGATACTTTTCAATTGGAAGAAGGTCATAAGGTAAATCTATCGGCAAATCATCTAATTCGGCAACTTTTCCAGGAGGGTTGCTTTTGACTGAACCATTAAATTTGTAGGTTATTCCGGCAACATCGTCAAGCGGCTGATTCTGCGCTAGCTTGTTTGCCAAATCCTTGATTATTAATTCTCCTTCTCCACTAACAACAACATCAACATAGGGGGTGCTTGCAGTTTGCTCGGGTAGCAGTGTTGGGTGGACTCCTCCCCAAACTATGGGACACGAGGAATTTTGATCTCTAACATAACGTGCGAATTCAAGCGCGTACTTGATTTGTAAACCGCTCATACAACTTATGCCAACAAAAACTGGGTTCCCAACGTTGAAACGGCGGAAATCTTCTTGCCGCATGTCAAGAATGCGCACAGTAAACCTTTCTTGACGCAGTGAAGCAGCAATATACAGAAGAGCCAACGGGATTTGGGGGTCAGGCGCTCTGTATTTTCCAGGAAAAACAAGCAAAACATCTCCCTTTTGATTATCAATGTTCAAGTTGGAAGAATGCGATGAAGCAGTTTTGGAAGAAAGCACTCGAAAATAACCTCTCTAGTAAGATATTAGACATGGTTTTTAATCCTTCCTAAAATAAAAAAGAGTGAAGCTGGCAACTAATGCGTACCTGAATCCAACTTTCAATCAGCTAATCTTTCTATAGTATCAACAGAACTTTTGCCCAAAACTCAATCACAAAGAATAGCAGATCCCAAAGGAGGAGGGTCTAGTATTTACAGCTAAAACACATGTAAAAATGGAGACAAAAAACATCAAGCGCTTACGCATATGAAGCGATAGTTAAGAAAAATAAAAGTTTAAAAAAGGTTTATTTCAGCGGAACATACATCGACGAACGAGACGCACCGATACCTGGCGTTCCATGTCTAACAGGCTTGTTAGTTATAGCGAACTCGCCGAGGTAATGGCCAATCATTTCAGGTCTTATGTCAACTGCAACGAATTCTTTGCCGTTATGGATTTGGATTTTAACGCCAACCATTTCTGGGAGGATTATGAGGTCTCGCACGTGAGTTTTTATGTTGATGTCTTTGCCTTCTTTTTTGGCTTCTTTGGCTATCCGCAGCTTCTCTAAGAGTATTCGCTGCTCAGCAGTTAAGCCTCTTTGCAGGCTTCTTCGTTGTCGTGATGGAAGCAGATTTATGAATTCATCCATAGACATACCTGATAAACTAATTAGGCTGTGTCCGCGGTAACTAAATTCTTTTGGCATCTTTCATCTCATCCTTAAACATTTTTTTTAACGCTATAAACTTTCTCCCATGGCCTACCGGATTGCCCGTTTCTTCTTCTGTCCTGGTCCTCTTGCGGCGATCAAACCGACTTTCTGTCCTGGTGGAGCGCCATGTGACGTTGTTGTGCATCTGCGAGCGCTTCGTTTGCTGCTGCCGTATGGGTGACATGCTGGAACCATTTTGCGTCCGCTGGTTCTTGGATATTTGTGACCTTTAGCTTTCATGAGGTGGAATTTCGCGCCTGCTTTGAGGAAAGGCTTCTCGATTCTTCCAGAAGCTGAAATTACGCCTACAGTGGCTAAGCAGTAGTCGTTAACATATCTTGTTCTGCCAGAAGGCAATCGTATCATTGTGCCTTGTGGAGTGTGACCGACAACAGTCGCGTAGGCGCCTGAAGCCTTTGCCATTTTGCCGCCGTCGCCTGGACGGAGCTCAAGGTCGCAAACTATGGTTCCTTCAGGTACTTTTCCTAATGGAAGAATGTTGCCGATTTCAGCAGGAGCTTTTCCACCGTAGCAGATTTGTTGTCCAGTGAAAACACCTTCAGGAGTAACTGTGTAACAGGATAATCCGTTTGCAAATTTAACCAATGCTAAAGGTGCGCCGCTTCCAGGGTTATGCATAAGAGCTTCTATGGTGCCAGTCAATGAAGCCTCGAATGATTCTTTTGGTGCTATATTAGGGTACTTTGCAGGTGCAACCCGTTTGTGGGTTGAAGCGCGAAAGTTTCGTCCGCCGCGGCCTCGTCTTTGAACACGAATTCGTTTTCCCATAAGTCATGCCTTCTAAAATGTTAGAGTATTCCAAGTTTTATTGCGACATCTGAAGCTTTGAACTCAGGGGTAAGCTTCACAAACGCTTTTTTCACGCCTTGAGGAGTAATAAGCAGGTTGATTTTGCTTACTTTAACTTCGTATAGTTCCTCAACGGCTTTTTTAATATCGCTTTTCTGTGCTTTCAAATTCACTATGAATATGAGTTTGTTGTCTCGCTCAACCATTAAACTTGCAGACTCAGTCATCAAGGGGTAAGATATGACTTCATTTATTTCCATTATGCACTCGCTCCTTTACCGTACAGCTTATTTAATTCTTCAATTGAACCGCATGTCCAAAGCGTTAATCTTCCAGGATGAGTTCCAGGAGCCAACATTTCAGTGTTCAAGTTAGCGACGGTAGTTACCTGGACACCGGGGACGTTACTTGCGGCGTTTATTAAGCCCTTACCATCCACAACTACGATGAGTGGCCCAACGGCTTGCTTCATTTTTCTGCCTCTATGTTTGCCTTTTCCAGCACGGACTTTTCGGCTGTTCCGCACTCGGGTAATGTCCTCGTTTACTCCTAAGCTTGTGAGTATTTCTTCAACCTCTTTTGCCTTGGTTATGCCTTCAATTGCGTCGTCAACAATCAATGGTATATCAACGACTTTATCAATAGCGTGCCCGCGCGAAGCCACGGTTTCTTTCCGAGCTGTGGCTGCAATAGCAGAGAATAATGCAAGTTTAGCTTCTTTCTTTGGAATGTTCTTGAGGATTTTCTTTTCAGCTTTTGGCGGATGAGGCTGTCTTCCTTTAACGGTGCTTGGAGCAAAAGCTGCTCTTCCACTGCCGCCTTTAATTCGTGGAACTCTTGCGGTTGCGCTGCCTGTTCCTCGTGACTCTGCAGTTGTTCGTTTTCCAGCCATTGGGTCTCTGCCTTGCGGTTGAAGCCTACTGGACTGGATGTGAAGCACTGCACGTTTTATAACGTCTGGTCTTAGTGGTGTTGAGAACACGTTTGGAAGGGTGACGTTTCCCTTGGATGTGCCTTGTAAATCAAAGATTTTTGCGGTTTTTTGTTCTGGCATAGCTTTTCAACCTTTTATTTTCCCTGCGGAGATTCCAGTGATATATAGGTTACTTGTGGCGGAACTTCTGGAACTTCTGTTGGTGGACGAGCTGGAACGCGGAGGCGAATTTGGCGTTTTTCTGTTCCTGGGATGCTGCCTTCGATTAGTATGTAGGGTCCTTTTATTTCGCCGTATCTTATGTATCCGCCTTTGACGGTTACTTCTTTGCCGTCTTTGCCGATTTTGAGGATACGTTTGTTGAATTCGATGCGTTGGTGATAACCCATTTGACCTGCTCTTGGAATAGAGTACATTAAGTGGTGTGGATTCCATGGACCTAAGGTGGCGATGCCGCGTTTAGTTTTTCTGCCCTTATGTTGCAGGCAAGTTACGCCCCAACGTTTAACTGGACCTTGGAAGCCTTTTCCAACAGTAATTCCGGCAATATCAATGTACTGCCCATCTTTGAATACTTCTTCAGGCGCTACCGTTTTGCCTAGAAGCTGCTGGGCATATTCAAATTGCTGCTGAATTGTGCCGCCGCCGATTTGGATTTCGCAGCTCTCCGGCTTCTTCTTTGAGAGGCTGGTTTGACTCGGCTGGGTGGCTACGATAACTCGGACGATGGCTGTTACTGGAAGCGTTTCCTGGACTTTTTCAAGCATGGCTTCGGTGTTAAAGCTTTCTGGAAGAACCAACAGGCGATCCAGGATTGCCGGCGGGTCTTTCATCCATGCTTCAGTGAGGTTTTTGAGTCCATATGGTGTTTTGGTGTAAGTTCTAATGCCACATACAAGAATTGGTGGCGTTTCTAGTATGGTTGCTGCCCGCATGATTTCTTTGCCAAAGTTTGGTGAACGTTTCCTGTCTTCAATGGCAAAGACGTAGGTCATGCCTGCTTTGTAAGCTGAGAAACCTAAAAGCTTTGGAGAATCAGATTTGATTCCTGGCCAGTATCTGATTCGTGCTGTTGGTTTTTTAGCACGATGCCTAGGTAAATAAGCTAATGAACCATGTTTTGGAGCGTGAGTTTTACGATGTCCCATAGTCTTTCCGCTTCGCGCCTTTAGCAAATAGAACTAGAAGTTATAAATGTTACCGTTAAAAACAAAAAACAGATTGCGTCCCTTTAGAAAATCGTCGAGGCATTTTTTTGGAGAAACAAGCAGATCTTTCGTGTTGCTATTTGGTTTTGGGAAGACATTTGAGACTGCTTTGGGCCGTTTCTTTTTTTGCAAGCGAGGTTTGTTGTTTAGGATTGGTATTTACCTATTGAAGTTTAATGTAAAGAGTAGACCCCTCCCTTCCTATACCCTCTCTAAAGAGGCTGGTTTGGATTCATCTTTTTGGCTATAGAAATTTTGTGCAAATAGTAGACCCCTATCCCTTCTACCTTCCATCTAAGGTGTCAAGTTAGTAACATTTGGTTTCTGAACTGTCAGACCCAATTTTACCTAAAGAAACTTGTAGTAAAATTGAGACCCCTATCCCCTCGGCATTCCGCTTGCGTGGGTTAAAGGGCGATGTTTTGAACGCCTTTTTACCTATTGAAGTTTGATGTAAATAGTAGGCCCCTCCCCCCTCCTACCTTCTTTGGGAGAACAGCAGGCTTCAACCATATTTACCTATAGAACTTTGATGTAAATACTAGACCCTTGCCCTCCTAAGACAGGTTGTTAGAACATTTTACCTACGAAAAGTTGATGTAAAATGTAGACCCCTCCTCCTCTCCTATCCGTTCTGAATCACGTAATCTAATGTTTGAATTATCCAACAAGGAGTGCGCTCAGGTTTGCAGGTTAAGGCAAGCAGCCAAGCGATCGAGAATCACATCTGGAAAACGTTTTTACTGAGCAACCGCAACACATGTATGCAAGCCGGGGTGGCGGAGTGGTTAACGCGCCAGCCTCGAGATCTAACAAAAGAGGGCTAAGCCAAAAGGCAAGTTAGCTGGTGGGCCTAGTGCTCGCAGGGGTTCGAATCCCTTCCCCGGCGCCAAAAATAATATTGAAAGAGCTTTGGCTATTTATTGGATTAAGAATAAGGTTTGCTGAGACTCTTGGAAAATTTCTTCGGGTAAAAAGAAATGCAATTTTTTGCTGTTACAACTATTGCTACTTCGATAATTTAGCCAAAAAAACTTCTCAGCATCCTCTTGTCTTCTTTGCAAAAAAAATAAAAAAGGAAAGAAATGGTTTTTCCATTTTTTTCTTGTTTTACTTATGGTTTTCTTCTGAGCATCAATATTGTTGCTGCGCCGACTACGATGATCACAACTATTATGGCGGCTATTCCTGCAAAGATGGCATTGTTTGTGTTTGCTAGGTTAGCGGGTGCTTGAGTTATTGCTGGTGTTGCCGCTGCCGCTGGGTCAACTGCGAAGCTTGTTTCAGCCGATGATGGCCAGTAACCATTGGTGCCTGCGAACACTGCGTAGACTGTGTAGTTGCCTGCAATGTCTGGCTTCCAGTTCAAGCTGTATGAGCCTGTGGAGTCAGTTGTGGTGGTGCCGATTTGTCGGGTGTTGCCGTTGGAGTCTGTGACGGATATTTGGACTGTTACGCCTGTGAAGTTAGTTGGCATTGCCTGCTGCTGGTAGACATATCCCATCCAGTCCCGCATGTTTGCGTCAGATGATACTGGTACTCCGTTGGGGAAGTCAGCTTTCTGTTCAGTTTGTTGTGTGCCTGCTGAGATATCAATTACTTTGCCGTTGATTGTCACGCCTTGTCCATACGTGAGGTCTGCGTTTGGTGCGTTAATTGTTGTTTGGCTTGGTCCTCTTCCAATAACGTAGATTTGTTGGTCGTAACTGTTGAAGAAGGTTGCATAGCCATCTGAGATTGCATAGGCCATTGTTCCGAACTCGGTTGTGTAGGCTGCTAGTGTATATATTTCTTGACCAGTGGTTGCGTTTATTGCTCGTGTCATTGCGCCTTTGTAGATTGGAGTTTCAATCGTGTGCTCTGAGGATACTATGTATACTACGCCGTTGCCGATGGCATTGATGAGTGATGGATAGTTACCGGGGCATTCAAAGTTACTGTTTGTGCTGTTGCCTTCTCCGCCGTTGCCGTATGTCCATAAGAGATTGCCTGTTTTTGTGTCGTAGCAGTAGCAGGTACCACCGTATTGCATTGTGTAGAGTTTCCCGTAAGCGAAGGTGTTGGAGATGCTGCCTGATGATGGGCTTCCGTAATAGTCCATTGCGGTTTGTTCTGGAGTTGGACCCCAAAGTTTCTGGCCGGTGTCCAAACTGTATCCTACGAAATTCATTGTTTCCCTAATGTTTTCAACGAAGACGCGGTTTACCGGGTCCACTCCGGCTTCTAGCACTGTGAGGTTGCCTGCTGGTGGCTGATACGTCTGCATCCAGGTAATGTTTCCATACGTGCCAGGTTTTAGGCTGACTGCGAAGTATGTGTATGGTGTCCAACTATCGGATCCCATGAATGTTGCGCCTTGTCCGGGTAATGTGCCGTTGTAGCAGAGCATCGTATCGTTGAAGTAGCATTGAACAATGGTAACTGGATTTGCTCCTTGACCAAATGTAGTGACGACTCCGGCGGTGTTCGTTGTTAAAGTTTGGGCGCCCATGGTGTTGAGCCAGGGTATCGATACGTTCCAGTCGAATCTTGTGTGGGCATCTGCTAGGTTCCATACTGATGCATTGATTGCTGCTGTGATTGCTGTGTAGTTTGTGATTGTGGTTGTGCTGACACCGTTTAAGGTGGAGGTCGTGCTTGCCGGACTGTAGGTGGGTGTGAAGTAGTAGTTGTAGCTGTAGCTGCTGGATCCACTTATTGGGGCGACACTGCTGGTATCTGGAGCCGGTGATAGACCTGTCCATGACCAAAGTTTAGTTGAATTCCATTCAGATAAAGTGTAACTTGGGGCAGCGGTTGTACCTCCGTTGGTTATGACGTATCTATATTGTTCGCCGTTCGGGCCGGTTACTCTTGTGAATCCTGTAGCTGATGGAACACCAGTTACGTTGAATAGCCAGAACCCTGTATATGCGTCAAAAGCTTCTGCGAAGTTGCTTGTGAAGAGAATCGGTGGGTAGACTCCATGTTGGTTTTGGTCTTGAACATCATATAGGTACGCAAAGGATATTGTGGGTACATAGCCTACTCCGTTAGACAAAGGCATGTTTGCAGCGTTATTGCTTTGCCATTTGATTTGTCCTGTTGACAAATCAACGCAGGTGGTTGGTCCAGAGCTTACACCGGTGTATGAGACTGGCGGGTTGAAGATGAGCATTCCATCGATAATTATGGGGTTGGCATATCTTTCACTGTAAGCAGAACCCTCGAAATATGTGTCTCCTTGAGTGGGCAATCCGGTTTCTCCACCAACAACTCCTCCGCCCTGAATTGGCTTTGTCCACATTATGTGTCCGGTGAGTGGTCCAACACAGTCTGATGGATTAATTATTTCACCGTTACCTCCGGCATTGTAGCTTACCGCTAAGCCTCCGAAGCCTGCTGCGCCGTTACCCATCCAGTTTGAACCCACTGTAAACCAAAATGAGTTTTCACCGAAGATAGGCCGTGTCCAGTATTGGCTTGGCAATGGAGCTTCTGGGTAGAAGGGAACTGGTGATTGCTGAACAGTTAAGGTTGTTGTCGCTGATGCAGTCGAATAGCTGTCGTTAATGTATGCTGAGCGTGGATCCATGTTGCTGGTTGTCATGGTTTGCCCTGGAAAGTTGAATGTAACGGTGTATGTATCTGGAGTGGTGGGATACCAAGTGTAGCCTTTGCTAGAGGTTGTGTCTGTAATTGTTGCAAATGTTTGCTGGAAAACTACCGTCCCGTTGGATCCGGTGATTGTGAGTTGATAGTTTTGGAATCGGTAGCTGTTGGTGACTGCTGCGTAATAGCTTTCACCTGGGAATTGCCCGTAGACTCGGTTGAGCCACATGTAAATTAGTGCAGGTTGACCTACGCCTACGGTGGTTGGTAGGGCGGCGACGTAAGCGTTGGTTGGAATGTTAATTCCCGGATTGTGCGCACTAGCCTGCGGAACTAGAGTCATTGAAGCTGCGATTGAAGTTAGCAAAAGAGCTGCAATCAAAATAGCGTATGCATTGTTCCTATTTAGATTTAGGTTAATGTTTGACATTTTTCTTTCTCTCTCCTAAGTCGATGGTGAGCGATTCAACCGCTTGCTTATTTAAAACTTCTCTAAATCGCAACCTTCCATCGTTCAAAGTTTCTTTTCTAATGTTATTTTGGCGAATTTAGCTGTTGAATGGCACCTTCTATTTCTTAGAGATTATCAACTCAAATATTTTCTTTGCAATTGGAGCTCTTCAAACGCGCATAACAACTATGTTGACTTACATTACCTTACTGATAATTGAGTTAGGTTACAAGCCTAACCTAAAATGCATCAGCATTTTTCAGTCCATTACCCGCTCAGAACTTTGATGCCCACGGCTGAAACGGACTAAATCAGAGTTTCTAATCTTGGAACTCAGGTAGAAAGAAGAAAGAATCGCAGGAGTACGGCCTAATTAAAAAAACCATGGGAACAATTCCTATAAACATAGCATTGCACCCGTCCGGAGCTTATTTGACAAAAGCCGTTCTTCCATGTTTTTTGAGAACCACATCGGACACTTTAGTATAATTTCCCTCTCGATTCTTTATTCCCGACAAGTTAGGAAAAAACCGTCCGCATTAGGGCAGTTAACTATTCTTCAGCTAATTTTTCAATCTCCAGCCAATCTCTCTGAGAGGCAAAAAGGTGGAAAGTAGCTGCGGAGAAACAAGTCAATGGTTTCATCATCAACACCTTGAGGATATGAATCCCTTCCCCGGCGCCAACTTCAATTTAACGCTTTCACCATTGCATTGCCCAGTTGCCTTGCGGTTTCTATGCCTTCCTGGTCGTTTAGGACCTCGCCAATTTCTCTTCCTATTGCGTAAACTCTTCCGCCGCTTGGAATTGCCACTCCGAGGGCTGTTAGAAAGGTCATCATTTGATTGCAGGTGCTGGAAACTCCCGACCTTCGAGCTACCGCAATTGCGCCGCCAACTTTACCGATAAAATCCTGCCTTTTGCGCGCAAGCGCCAAGAAACCTACACGGTCAATGAAGGTTTTCATTTGTGCTGTTACGCCTTGGAAATAGGAGGGGCTGGCCAAAATGATGCTGTCTGAGTTGGTTACTTCTTCGTAGAGGGCTTGTCCATCATCCACTATAACGCATTTTCCAGTTTTAAAGCAGGCCATACAGGCATTACAGGGCTCAAGATGAAAATCGGAAAGGCGAATCAACTTAGTTTCGGCACCGTTCAATTTTGCAGCCTTCAAAGCTTCACCCAAAATCAAGTCGGTGTTTCCTTCTGCTCTTGGGCTACCGCTCACACCTAAAACACGCAATTGCTTAGTCCTCATTAATTCTCTGTTAAGCATAGGCTAATAAACATTCTAAAGCCGAAAACCCCAAAGCTGATCCATCTGCTTATGAAGGCTCGTTGACACTTTCATGATAAGTTGAGGCTAATCCTATGCAACATTAAATCAATCGAATGAAGACTATTCGGCTATTAGCACTTTAGTCGGTTATTTTTTTTGTTTGTAGTAGCAGGGCAGCCAGGGACATATCGGCTCCGCCTGTTCTGAGCGTATGCACATTTTACAGTTTTTCTTACACTCTGGGTAACAATTATTGTGCTTTTCCTCTTGCATTTTGCAGTCCTACCGCGCTAAAGTCTTGATTTTCTTTAGTAATGAAAGGGTTTGCTGAGGCTCTGGGAAAATTTCTTCAGGAGAAAAGAAATGCAAACTGTTGCTATCACAAACTATTGCTATTGAGTGATTTTAGCCAAAGCCCTCTCAGCCCCATGATGTCTCCTTTGCTAAATATGTTTATTTTTAATATTTTTTTTAATTTGTTTTATTCTCCTTAATTGATAGTAAATCTTTCAAGCATTTGTTTATTTTAAACTTTGTGAAAATAAATCGTTTTAACTTATAGAATTGCATTTGTTAATTAATAAAAGCAATTTTATAGACAAAGGAAGTGAACTTGTTACAAGATTAATAAAAAAATTCTGCAAGGTTTAGCAATTTCGTGCTCCTTGCCATAAGCCTATTTGAGCCTAATCGTTTCTAAAAATTCTTAATAACAAAAAAAAGAAAGGAAAGATTTGTTGTTTTTTTTATGGATGCTTTCTGAGAGTCAACAATGCTAGTACTGCACCGATTATGATGATGACAACGATTACGGCTGCGATTGAAGCGAAGAAATCACTGCTGGATACTGAAGTTGAAGCTGTCGATGTTGGCATTGGTGATGCGGTTGCTTGAGACATTACGGTAAAGCCGGTTTCAGCTGATGATGGCCAGTAGCCGTTTGTGCCTGCGAATTGAGCGTAGACTGTGTAGTTGCCTGAAACATCTGGAGTCCATGTGAGTCTATAGGTGCCGCTTGTGTCGGTCATTGCTGTCCCGATTTGTCTGTGGTTGCCGTTGGAGTCTAAGACGTAGATTTGTACTGGAACACCGGTGAAGTTGGTTGGAATCGGCTTCTGCTGGTAAACATAGCCCATCCAGTCTTTCATGCTTGCGTCAGATGATACTGGAACACCGTTGGGGAAGTCACCTTTTTGCTGTGTCTGTTGTGTGCCTGATGAAACGTCCATTACGGTGCCGCTGATAACTACTGGTTGACCAAATGATAGGCCTGCGTTTGGTGCTGTCACTGTAGTTGCGCTGGGTCCTTGGCCGACACTGTATATTGAATTGTCTAAGCCGTTAAACCATGTCGCGTAACCGTCGGCGATTGCATAACTGTATGTGAAGAATTCGCCTGTGTAATCAGAGAGAGACCAGATTTCTGTTCCGTTGTTTGCATAGACAGCTCGAGCCATTGCGCCTTTGTAGATTGGGGTTTCGACAGTGTGTTCAGTGCTAACTAGGTAGATTATTCCATTGCCGATTGCTTGGATGAACATTGGGTAGTTGCCGTATGCTGTGTATAAGCCACTGTTTGTGCTGTTACCTTCTCCGCCGTTGCCGTAGGTATATACCAGGTTTCCAGTTGTCAGGTTGTAGCAGTATAGTATGCCGCCATATGAGCTGCTGTATAGGTTGCCGTAAGCTAGCTGATCGTCCATGTATGGATAGGCTGGTTGACCGTAGTAGTCCCATGCGCTTTGGTTGCCGACTGGGCCCCAAAGTTTTTGTCCAGTTGTTAAGTCGTATCCTGCCCATGTTACGGTTTCTTTGTAGCCCTCAACGAAGACACCCTTGCCGCCGTTGGCTGTTGGGTCAACTCCGCCGAAGAGCACTGTCTGGTTGCCTGATGGTGGGTTTAGTGTTTGGGTCCAAAGTACTTGTCCAAATGTTGAGTCAGATGGGTTTATGTCAACTGCAAAGTATGTGTATTGTCCCCAGCTGTTTGTTCCAAAGATGTTTGTAGTCATACCAGGGGTTGTTCCGTTCTGGCAAAGCAAGACCTTGTTGTAGAGGGCTGCAAGTACTGTTGGTTGGTAGGTATAGTCAGGGTTAGCGGTTCCCATTGGTGCACCGGTATAGGGATTAGTGAGGACATTGTAGCCTTGTATGCTTACTCCGTTCACTGCTGTGAGAGTGGCATTACCCATTGTGTTTAGATAAGGTGCTGCAACGTTCCAGTCGTAGCGGTTGTTAGGGTCAGTGTAGTTGAAGACGGCTGGATTTGCGCCGCCGTTAATAGTTCCGGAAGCTAATGGTACTAATCCTGAGAAGTCCCAAAGTTTTGAAGAATTCCATTCGGCTAATTGCCAGTTTGGATTTGCTGGTGTGCCTATCTGTACAAAGGTGTATCGTAAGTGTTCACCTTGTGGTCCCATGGCTTCTGCGCCTGAAGGAACATTTGTTACGTTGAAGAGTGGGGTACCTGTGTCTGCATCATATGCATTTGCGAAGTTGGCTGTGAATAGAATTGCTGGGTAGACACCGTGTTGGTTCTCGTCTTGAACGTCGTATATGTATCCGAATGATAGTTGTGGAATATTGGGATTTGACCAGATAAGTTGTCCTGTCACTAGGTTAACACAGACTGTTGGACCGGTAGGTAATCCGTAAAAGTTTCCTGGTGAGCCAGTGAATGATGATGCTTCGGTGTAGTAGATTTTTCCGTCGAGAACTATTGGGTTGGTAAAGCGTTGGTTGTATGCTGATCCTTCAAAGTATGTGTCGCCTTGAATTGCAAAGTTGTTTCCGCCGACAACTCCTCCATCTTGAGTTGGTAGAGTCCACATTACGTGGCTTGTGAGTGGCCCGACTGCATCGCCTGGATACCTTTGAACGTATGCTGCTGAGTTAAAGCCTGTAAGATCGCCAAAGCCGGTTGTAGATGAAACTGGAGCGCCTGTGCCTAGCCAGTTTGATGAAATTGTGTACCAGTAGGTGTTTTCAGCGTAGATTGGGCGTGTCCAGAAAGTTGTTGGAAGCGGGAAGCTCGAGATGGATGCGGGTAATGCTGTTTGTTGAACTGTGAAGGAGGTACTTGCATTGCTGGGTCCGAAGTAGTCACCAACTAGTGGTGAGCTTGGGTTGTAGAAGCCGGGGTATTGAGTGTAGTACATGCCAGGGAAGCTGAAGTATACCGTGTATGTTCCGACCACGGTTGGCGTGTATTTGTAGAATTGAGACGATGTGCTGTCTGCAACGTAGCTAAAGATCGTTGAGTTTACTCCACCGTTTGGGTCCACAATTGTGAGGTTATAGTTGTGGAATCGCCAGTTGTTTGTTATAGCTGAGTCTGTTCCGAACGACTTGTCTATCCACATTACAATGGATATTGGTTGGCCGACGCCGACCGGGTTAGGTTCGGCAGTAACGCGTGCATATGTTGGTATTGTCCATCCTGGTGTATGTGCGCTTGTTTGGGGCATTAGAATCATTGATGCTCCGATTGAAGTCATTAACAATATAGCGAACAAAATGGCAAATTTTCTGTTTTTAGTATTTGACATTTTCTCTATCTCCTTATTGTGAGTCGTTTTCTATGAAAGGTTGATTATTTAAGAGTTTGCTTAGCACTTTAAAAAGCGGCGTTAAAATAGCCTTTTAGGACAAAAAAAAGAGCTTTTATAAGTGCAGAGTTTAAACAAAAATGTTTGCGTAGATGTAAAAGGCACGATTAATTTAAATATCAAAAAAGAGACCATGAACACAGTGGGGATTTACAGTCTCAATCCAACAAGTGAGTGTAACTCAAGCAAAGATTCTTAAAGAATTAATAGCCGACGGACGCAATAGCCCCGACAAAATCGCCAAAAAATTAGGCTTATCTAAGGAATCAGTCAAAAAAGACATTACAAAAATGGAAAAAAAAGGAATAATCACGGGAGCAACCACTCACATTAACTATAGGTTGTTTGGTTACAAAGCGGTGGCGCACATTCAGATCAATGTTGACTCACATCAAGCAGACCAGCTTTTGGAGTACTTGCAAAAAATGCCAGAGGTATACTCTGCATATTCTGAGTGGATCAAGGGGAACGTAGAGGTTGTCGCTACGCTTAAGACGCTTGAACAATTAAGCGAAATAAAGGATTCTGTCAAGAGGAATTTTTCGGTTCTGGAGATGAAGACAGCAATTTGGACAGATGTAAAAGAAATGAATGACAACTTGGCGATAATTCCTGAAATCAGAATGAAAGGATTTGCAGGAACCAACAAGAAGGAGAGCCTTCAGAATAAAAGTGGTTCTCGAGACATTGTGATAGATCAAATTGATCAAAAAATAGCTGATAAGCTCGCCGAGAATGGGCGAATCTCCATGGGAACGCTTGGAAAAGAAGTAGGAATCTCATCAGAAACAGCTAAAAGGAGATACGAAAAATTAAAGGAAAACGGCGTTCTAAAAGTAACAGTTCAAATTAATCCCTATAAAATTGGATATCGAGCTTTATGCATTTTTTTCACAGTCACGGACGAAAAGTCTGAATCGATTATCGAAAAAATCGGAGATATTCCTGATATTATAAGTGTCATGAAGACTACTGGGGACTACGACCTACAAATATATGCAATGGTACAGGATATAGAGAAGTTACTCGCCATTCAAAAAGAGATCGGCAAGGTGCCAGGAATCATCAGGTCAGATGTTAAGATTTCAGGATTAGGTGGCTTTAAGAAATGGCCGTCACCAAGACAGTATATTTCCACATTTTAGAAATTAAAAATTTGATCCGAATAACTTGCCAAAAAACAATGAAAGTTGCAACTTTAACGACAAAACACAAACAAAAAGATAAATTTTAAATGCAGATTCAGAGAACAAATGAAAGAGGCAACCCAGTGGCTAAGTTGACAGAGCTCGATTCCAAAATTCTTCAAAACCTGTTAATGGATGGCAGAACTGGTTACGACGAAATAGCAAAAAAATGTAAAGCGTCGAAAAATAAGGTTTGGAAACGCTGTAAAAGCATGAAGGAAAGAGGCATAATTACGGGCGCAACAATTCAGATGAATTTTGGCCACTTTGGATTTGACGCTCTCGTTACATTGCTAATCAGCGTTGATGCACAAGACATTGAGCAAGCTATGGAATTTATAGAAAAAACAACTGAGGTACGGGCCTACCGGCAATACAACAATATTTACAATATTAGGGCCGTTGCAACTTTAAAGAACCTAAATGAATTAGATCACATCAAACAGATAATTAAACGAAAAATTCCCACGGTTGGTTTAAAAACTTACGTCTGGACTGGCGTCAGAAATATTCCTGAAAACTTGAACCTCGCAGCCAACAAAGATTTCAACGCAACTAAACAACAAAATTCTATCAAGCCAGACGTTAAACCATTTGAACGAGTTACGATTGATGAGTTGGACCAGCAAATTGCTGGAAAACTAACGTTGGATGGACGCTGTTCTTTTACCGAGATTGCAAAAGAAATCGGAGTATCAACAGATACAGTAGTGAAAAGATATCATAGACTAAGGCAAATGGGTTCCATAAAAGTCTCAGTTCAAATAAACCCCAACAAGGTTGGGTACACCCAAATATTAGATTTCAACCTTTCATTTACAACTCTAGGTGGCTTGTCGGATACAGTAGTGGAAGCACTTTCTAAAATCCCTGACATTATTATAATCACTAAAACGAGCGGTGACTTTGATTTGCAGTTGACAGCTATGGTAAGAGATGTGGCGCAAACATTCGCTATCCAAGATCAAATCGCTAGAATCAGCGGAGTTACTAAAATCGAAGCAACATCAAGAAAAATCCCCGACAAATGGCCAACCCCTCTTCAGTATATTTCGACACTATAGTTAACTGGTTATCTCCAATTTGCGTCCACCCTTAAAGAAGGGTTTGCTAAGTTCTGGGTGTGTCTAAAAAAGAAGTTGCTTAAGTTGATTTCCCGGAAACTAACGGAAAATTTGATTACATAGGCTTCAGAGATAAAAGTGGTAAAGGTCATGCATGGTACGAGGAACTATTTCTTTTCTATTGGGAGAAATCTAAATGTTAACAGCCTTTGTATACTGGGGAAGGGAGAATAGGAATGGCTTCATGGTCTGAATATTTTGTTTTGAGGATGTTCAGGCTGCTTAGAAAGTTACCGCTTATGAAGATACTTCGTTTTGGCACTTCAACGGAAAAGTTTACTGATTATTTCAAAGGGTTTGAGGGAGTGAAGGCGGTGCGAGGCATTTTTGGAGATGACACTGATGAGATACTGGGGAAGCTTAAGGTGGGGTTCATTTGGTTTGGTTACATGGCGGTCGACGATGAAGATGGGCACTTAATGGTTAATAGTCGCTATTTGGAGAACGGTGACAAGACGGAGATTTACTTGGATGTTATCCACGAACTGTGTCATGTTAAGCAGCATTTGGACGGTAAAGAACTGTTTGACTCCAGATACGATTACGTGGATTCACCCACTGAAGTGGAAGCTTACCGATACACTGTAATTGAGGCTAAGCGTTTAGGACTAAGCGATAAGCGAATTCTCCGCTACTTGCAGACCGAGTGGATGAGCGACGCAGATTTAAGGCGTCTTGTAAGCAATATGGGAATCGATCTTCAGAATGTAGAGAAATAATTGTGATTTTTCTTAGTTAAAAAAGAGGAGGAAGTGAGTTTTTTTCTCACTTTTATGGGTGTTTTCTTGATATCAACATTGCTAACAGGGCACCGATTACAATTATTACAACGATGATAGCGACTGAGAAGGGTACGAAGTATTGGTCAGCTGCTGTTAGCGGGGTTGTTGTTGGGGCTGTGGTTGGGTGGGTTGCTTCAGGCATTACGTTGAATGTTGTTTCAGCGCTTGATGGCCAGTATCCATGGTTGCCTGCAAAGTTGGCGTACACTGTATAGTTGCCTGCAATGTCAGGGGTCCATACGAGATGGTATGTTCCTGTTACATCAGTTGTTGCTGTTCCTATTGATCGATAGTTGCCGTTAGAGTCTAAGACATAGAGTTGCACTGGTACACCTGTGAAGTTAGTTGGCATTGGCTGTTGTTGGTAAACGTATCCCATCCAATCTGTCATGCTAGCATCAGAAGACACTGGTACACCATTGGGGAAGTTTCCTTGTATTTGGGTCTGTTGTGTGCCAACAGAAACATCTGTAACTATGCCTTGTATAACAACATTATCGCCTAGTGTTGAGACGCCATTTGTAGCTGTAACTGTGGTTGCGCTTGGGCCTTGTCCGACATCGTAGACTTGATCATCATAGCCATTGTAGAATATTGATTGGCCATCTGCAATAGCGTAACTCATCGAGCCAAATTCGCCGGTGTAATCCGAAACGCTCCAGAGTTGTGTCCCGTCTGTCGCATTGATACCTCTTGCCATTGCGCCTTTGAGAATGGGTGTTTCCACTGTGTGCTCAGTAGTAACTATGTATAACACTCCGTTGCCGATTGCATTGATTTCAATTGGAAAGTTGCCTGGTCTTTGGAAGTAGCTTTCAGTGGTGTTCCCTGTTCCGCCGTTACCATACGTCCACAATAGGTTTCCATTAGTCATTGAATAGCAATAGATTATTCCTGCTTGTCCGCAGCTGTAGAGGTTACCATATGCTGCCATGCCGGTCACGTATGGATAGATTGGGTTTCCGAAGTAGTCAAGTGGTGCTTGACCCGCTGTAGGACCCCAGACTCTTTGGCCTGTTGCCATGCTATATCCTACCCATTGAGTTGTTTCTTTGTAGCCTTCAGCGAATACTCCTGCTGTTGGATCGATTGGGCCCATGCTAACAGTGATGTTGCCCACTGGTGGTGTGTATGACTGCATCCAAAGTATTTGCCCGAGTGTGGAATGGGCTGGGTTGAGATCTATGGCGAAATATGTGTATTGAGTTTGTGCTCCACCTAGTGCGGGCAGAGTTCCGTTTCTTAGAATCATCTCATTGTTGTAAAGGGCGTACATTACGTTGGCGGGAGAAGTAGCGGTTGCAGATCCCGAGAATGAATAGTCAGGGTTGAAGCGGCCGTTAACATTGCCAGAGGAGTTTGTCGTATAACTAAGGCCTTCGATGTTGTATATGCCTGTTGCATTATTTACAACTGTTATAGTTTGGTTGCCCATCACGTTTAGCCATGGAAGCGTAACATTCCAGTCATATCGTTGGTGCGGATTAGGGGTGTTGGGAGTTATTGACGTAGGATCTGTAGGCTGCCAGACGGTTGCGTTGATTGCCGCCGTTATTGCTGTATAGTTTATGACTTGGGTGGTTGGAACGTTGTTCATGTAAGACGTACTGGAGACGTTACTGAAAGTGGGAGTGTAATAATAGTTATAGTTGTAATTGCTAGAGCCTGTAATAGGGCTGACACTGCTGGTATCTGCTGCTGGTGAGAGTCCTGTGTATGTCCAGAGTTTGCTTGAGTTCCATTCAGCTAATGTCCAACTTGGATTTGTAGCGTTGCCACCGTTTGCGAAGACGTACCTCAATTGTTCACCTTGTGGACCTTGAGCTGCTGTCCCCGTTGGAACACCAGTGACGTTAAATAGCCAATTTCCTGTGAATGCGTTAAACGCTGATGCAAAGTTGCTTGAGAATAGGATTGGTGGGTAAGTTCCATGTTGATTGGGATCTTGTACATCGTAGACGTAGGCAAAGGATATTGCAGGTACGTTGTTTGGCGGGCCTGAGGCTATTGGGTCGCTGTTTGGTAGATATGTGCTTTGCCATAAAATCTTACCTGTTGATAAACTTAAGGCAGTAGTTGGACCCGAACCCGATCCTGCGAATGAAATAGGTGGGTTGTAGATGAGCATTCCATCGACAACTATGGGGTTTGTGAATCTTTGACTGTATGCCGATCCTTCAAAATAACTATTCCCTTGGATATAGGATTGGTTGTCTCCGACGATTCCTCCTGATTCAATTGGAATTGTCCACATGATGTGTCCGGTCAGTGATCCCACGGCATCGCCGGTAGTTCTTTCAGCAAATGAGTTTGTGCCGAAGCCAGTAATTGTGCCTGAGCCAACAAGGGATGATACAGGTGATCCAGTGCCTAGCCAATTTGAAGCATATGGATACCAATATGAGTTTTCACCGTATATTGGGCGTGTCCAGAAAGTAGTTGGGAAATATGAAACAGCTACGGGACTTAGTTGTACGGCACTTTGCTGCACTGTGAGAGTTGTAGTATAGTTGCTGGGTAAATATGAGTCGCCAATGTTTACGGAACCAGTTGGTTGGTCGTTGGGTGCTTGGAGAGTTTGGCCGAGGTAATTGAAAGTTACCGTATATACTCCTGCTACTAGTGGAGTAAAGTAGTAAACTTGATTGTCGGTTGTATCACTGATTGTGGGGAAGGTTTGTTGTATGTTTGTGCTGTTAGGACCGGTTATGGTGAGCTGGTAATTGTGGTATCTATAGGTGTTTGGTATTGCAGCACTAGGTATAGGTGCGTTGCCTAGGAACATGTCGATTAAAGCTGTTTGACCTACGCCTACAACGGATGGTTCAGCAGCCACGTAGGCAAAAGTTGGAATGTTCCAAGCAGGGGTGTGTGCGCTAGTCTTGGGAATTAGAGCGCTTGATGCACTCATCGATATTATAAGCAAAATAGCAATCGTAATAGCTCCAGATATATTCTTTTTCCTATGCATTTTTCTTTTCTCCTATAAGTCACTGCTTGACTGGCTACAGCTTATAAATTTTGTCTAGGAAAGGAAAAATGGACTGGATTTTAACATCACCCAATAATAAAGCTTTTGATAAATTTCTAAAAAAGCATCCTTGCCAGTCATGACTTGAACTAAGAGGCAAGGAAGTTAAGTCAAAAATGAGCAAATCTGAAAATATTAAATATTAAAAGAATATCGGCAACATTAATGCAGTTGCCTGCAGTTAGCTCATTCCACTATCTTTCTGCTTTTTCAAAGATTTAGGCAATTTCGCTTTGATTAATATTTGTTGAACAGCAGATTTCTCAAATACCGGCATAAAGTGAAAGGCAAGGGGGACGGTTTACCTGGGGTTAAAAGTATGATTGAAGCGTTAGGTGTTAGAATAACTTTTGAAAGCTGAAAGGATAATGTAACAAAGTTTATTGTTCACCTGGCAAAGAAACCGAACGGCAAAAAAACTTAAATGTGGCCTTTTTTCAACCCATTATTGTGGGGTGTATATCTTCCTCGTTTATGTGATGCATCACGTGGATAGCTAATCCGGTAGCTGCACCTGCCGACAGCCCAATTAACAAATTGTTAAGGGGCGCATACTGTCTAACCAACCCTAAAATCACGAGCACATCGAAACCCAATGCGACTGCTAAGTAGCCAACACACCACATTTTAACACTCATGCCGCGGGGCTTCTCTATGCCTATGCCACCTAAAACGCCGAACATTATTAGAAAACCTATTAGCGCATAGATCCAGTCCCAACTCAAAGTTTTTTCCACCTGTTTTGAGTGGCTATGTAAGTTTAGAGCTTTATTAGGTTATCTCAAAGAGCTTGCTTTAAAGGCACCTCATCGCTAAATCAGATTGCAAACCGTTAACTTTTTCTACCCTCAAAGATGCATCTATTCAACTTCAAGGGTGTGAATGGGTTAACGAACTTCGATACCAGACACTGCCATAAATGGGCGCAGCTTTTACTTGCAAGGCAACAAAAACTCAGCCAAACAGTAACCGCCCTAAAAGAACAGGACGTTGATTTGGCGAAGAAGTTGTTTACACAAATTATTACAGGAGTAAACGGCGGCAAACAAGCGGATCCAGGTATGGCTGGCTCCCTTCTTTACCATATGGCAATGATTTCAAAAATGGAGTCGGAAACGCGAGTGCTCATCGACGAGCTACATGTTGACACACCTGATGTCGGCGAGAAACTTCAGGACATTTACAGCGATTTTGAATCCGACGCCAAAGAGCTAACTAAGGAAGTCGCACCCTTTAATTTGAAATTTCAAGAAATTGCTTCATGCCGTCCCACAACAACCGAAAAAATTAGACTTTTCAAAAAATTAAAAGCGGAAGCTAAAGCAGCCCAAACTCTGCTAGCTAACATGGACCCGAAAGCTGAGGCTGCATTAAGAAAAACGTTCATTGACTGGGCACAGCAAATCATCAAGATGCGACTAATTCAAGAGTACGAGACAATCAAGGGTTTGCTAGTAACAGAGGAACTTGTGCAAAGTGTGGGGTCAGCAGCTGTTGAAGAGGCCATGCTACGAGTGCAGGATAAATTCGGTCAAGACACCGTCAACATTGCTCTTGACGTTACGCTTAAGGTGGGGATGCGCCGTGAAAAGCTTCAGTCAGTCATGTTAAGCGACCACTTCATAAACTACAACATGAGCGTTGAATCCCTGGATGGACGCATGGAGTTTTTGAACTGCCCAATCTACGGAAGCCACAAATATGCTGAACAAAAACATCGCGTAAGCCCAGAGGCAGCGTCGCTTTTCTGCAAGCATTTCTGCTTTGCCCATGCAAGAGCCATGTTGGACACGGTTCTTCCCTTTCCATTTACGCTTTGGCAGCCGAAAAGAATGGCCACCAACGGAAACTGTGAGTACTACCTAAAACTTGCATATTCACCAGCAGCAAACACTTCCGAACGATTTGTCCCCTTGGTTATGTCCTGGAACGTCACACGCGAATGCAACATGAAATGCAGCCACTGCTACATCAATGCCACTGAGAAAAAACTAGAAAATGAATTAACCACCGCTGAAGCAAAAAAACTCATGGACCAAATCTATCAAGTAAGCCGTCCCCTTCTGATTTTAAGCGGCGGCGAGCCTCTCTTACGCCCAGATATTTATGAGCTTATTAGCTATGGCTCAAAGATTGGTTTGAAAATGGGGTTAGGAAGTAACGGTAGCCTCATTGATGAAACCGCAGCTAAAAAACTCAAGGAAGCAGGCATAACAACCGTTTCCATAAGCTTGGACTCCCATATTGCGAAACACCATGATGAGTTCAGAGGGGTAGAGGGCGCATGGCAAAAAGCACTCGAAGCCTGCAAGTTTCTACGCAAAAATAATGTACTTGTCCAAGTTAACGCAACCTTAACACAGCAAAACTACAACCAAATAGACGATATTATGTCGTTGGCTGAAAGCATCGGCGTCGAAAACTTTCACTTGTTTTTCCTTGTTCCAACAGGTCGAGGAACCAAGTTGACCGATATTTCTCCACAGAAATACGAGGAAATGATCAGCAAAACCTTTGCTAAAGTATCTAATCACACCTTAAACGTGAGACCTTCTTGTGCGCCGCAGTTCATGCGCATCGCCCAGGGCATGGGCTTGGATATGAGGCAGTGGATTCGCGGCTGCATCGCAGGACAATACTACTGTCGCATCTACCCCAACGGAGATGTGACACCTTGCCCCTACCTGCCAGTCAAGCTTGGAAACATACGCGATCAAAGTTTCAAGGAAATATGGTTCAACTCACCTGTTTTTAAAGCGCTAAGAAACCCAGACACACTTAAAGGCAAATGCGGCATCTGCGAGTACCGATTTGTATGCGGAGGCTGCAGGGCACGAGCCCATGGGCTTTCAAACGACTTTATTGATTATTGCGGGGACCTGCATGAACCTTCAGAGCTGAAAAATGATTATTTAGCTGAAGATCCGTGGTGTGTCTACCAACCTAAAACAGCTCAGAAAACCGAACGCAACCAAACAGACAACTAATAGGCAAGCTAACCTTACAGAAACTATTTATAACATGTCTGTCTATCAAAAACTTTAATCGGCAGTTAAAACGGCTTTGGCAGCCCGCAAACACGATTACTCGAGCCTGTGGACAGCCAAAATTGGTGGGTGAAAGCAATATGATGGTCCACAAATCCAATCAGTCGAAAGGCTTCCATAAAGCAGTAGCGTCCAGAAACTCCACGAAACATGGTTTTAAACCAAACATGCACCGTCAACGTTAAGGAGGCAATTCGGATTTCAAATGGGAGCCTGTCAAAAAGTTTCTGGGGAATGTTTAAACAAACATCGGTAGCCTACCTCTTTGATATTTTTGGGTTGCTTGCAGGTTTCCTTATCGCGTACCAACTTAACATTTTTGGAACAACCAAGTGGGCGCTAGCACTTTTTCCAACGCTAATAAGTACTAGAGTGATTAACGGTTTGCTTAGTGGTCGCTTAAGCACTGGCTTACATCTTGGCACAATTTATCCGAGATTCTCTGGAAACACCAAAAGCTTCAACAAACTTGTCCATTCAGTTATCGTGTTAACTTTAGCTACCAGCGTAATGGTTAGTTTAATGTCGTTTGTTTTAGGCTACGCTTTTTGGGGTATAACCATCGGTGATTTTTCAGCTATATTATCTGTAATGGTTGCTACGCTGGCATTAGGGTTACTTTTTTCTATAATCACTATCAAAGTTGCGTTTGTCTCGTTTTCGAGGGGATTAGACCCTGACATTGTAGTTTTCCCAATCATTTCAAGCTTAGCCAGCATCTTCATTTCGCTTTGTTATGTTGGAGTGTTTAATCTGTTCCATTTCATACCTTTTTTCGGAAGGCTCACAATCTTAGGCATAGGCTTTGTCCATATAGCAATCGTTTTGTATCTACTTTCAAAAGATAAAGGTGAACCTGAGTTTTTAAGAACCATCAGGGAATCGCTGGCGATGCTAGTTATCGTCGCCTTGATTGTTACGGTTACGGGAACCTTGTTTAGAACAATAAACAGTTTTGCTGAGAGCAGAGCAGAAATCAACTTGATCTTGCCAGCAATAGTTACCATTTACCCATCAATTATTAATATGGTAAGCAACGTAGGTTCAGTCGTAGGCTCCACGGCCAACACTAAACTGGCTTTGGGTTTGCTTTCTCCGTCCTTTTCCTCAATAAAGAACCATGGTAAAAACATTCTGAGCGCTTGGCTGGCGTCGTTTATCATGTTTAGTATTTTAGCTTTAATTTCGCTAGCTGCAAATCAGGTTCACCCATTGTCAAGTGCAATCGACTTTCTGGTTATAATTTGGTTATCCAACTTGCTAGCAACTGTCGGAATAGTTTTTCTATCTTACGGCATTTCAATAATAACTTTTAAGAGAGGATTAAACCCTGAGAACTTCGTCATTCCGGTCGAAACCTCTTTTGCAGCAATAATAATGTCAACTGCTCTCCTGATTGTTCTGTTACTTATTCTGTAAACACGAGGCAATTGGCACATAATTAAAATAATTCCGAGACCCTAATAACTATTGGAGAGCGACCTTTAATTGCCTAAATTTGAGAAGTTAGAGTACAAGCCTATTCCAGTCAGACAGCTTTTGCTCGAAATGAAGAACCTTTCTGAGTTGATGATTGATTTGGCTTATTCAGCAGCCTTATACAATGACAAAGACCTTGCTGAAGACGTTTTGGCGCTTGAAAGACGAGTTGATACATTAGCATATCTTTTAGACATGGAAATAATGGTTGCTTCAAGAGATCCAAAGGACGCAGAGGCTATGGTAAGCATTTCCAGGGTGGCTGCTGCCACAGATAAAATTTCAGATGCAGCAGCAGATATTGCAGCTATAGTTACCCGAAATATTGGAATCCACCCTATAGTGGGCGAAATCTTTGAAAAAGTTGAAGAACGCCTCATGAAAGTGACTGTTAAAGCCAACTCAACTATAGTCAAGAAAAGAATAGGTGAGCTTGATTTAGCTGCAAGAATGGGAGTTGACATTATTGCCATTCGAAGAAATAAAGATTGGATATTGGACCCAAAGAGCACAGAAAGTATTTTTCAAGACGACATCCTGATTACCCGAGGGGCACCCTCTGGAATCGAAGAGTTTAAAGATTTAGCCGAGGGTCAACTCGCAAAGTTAAACGGGCAGGAACGCGCCAGATTCGAAGAAATTGTCACACGATTCGTAGAGCTCAAAGACACTTCTGAATTGATGTTGGATTTAGCTTACTCCTCGCTTTTTCTTAACAGCAAAGAGCTAGCTGAAGAGGTGGAAAACTTGGAGGAACGCATGGATCAAATGCACACTGACTTTGAGCTGCTTGCTTTAACCAGCGACTTCAAAAAAGAGGAAGCCTCAGGT
Source organism: Candidatus Bathyarchaeota archaeon (assembly GCA_003165195.1). GTDB lineage: Archaea > Thermoproteota > Bathyarchaeia > Bathyarchaeales > Bathycorpusculaceae > Bathycorpusculum. The sequence goes on from PLSP01000059.1 coordinate 44,477, forward strand.
TTCCTTGGTCTGATCAGGCTTGGCGTGGCTACTGAAAAAATCGCTGATGCTGCCGCAGAAATGGCGGAAGTTGTCCTACGCGGTATTCAACCGCATCCGATTCTGAAGCTAACGATAAAAGAAGCTGAGGAAACCGTTGTTCAAGCTTGTGTTACTGCCGATTCTTCGCTTATAGGTAAGACGTTGAAAGAAGCGCGGGTCCATGAAGAAACGGGCATGTGGGTTTTAGTGATTAAAAGAGGAGAAATGGGACTTCGGCCTAGAGGAGAGTCAAAAATTCAAGAAGGAGACGTGTTGATTGCTTCAGGCTACACGGATGGCGTTGAAGACTTAAAGAAGCTTGCGTCGCCAACTCAAACGTGTCACATAGAATAGCAAGAATCTTTATTTCAGATTCATTAACACTATAAGCACCCACCATTATATTAGGGCAGGCTAGCTTTAGCTAAAATTGAGTGAGGGAAAAAAGAATGGTCACTTGTACTAATGGCGCATGCAAAAAAACTTTTGTAACCCCACTTCAAGCGCTAAATCTCCAGCAGGAACCAGAAGAACCCTACGCTGCATGCCCTTATTGCTTAACAAGAATTGATGAAATAGATTCAAAATGCAACAATAAAACTGAAAAACTATCTCAGAAAGCTATAGAAAAAGAAGAAAAACCTAAGCTCAAACCAGTCTCCTGCAAGTACCATCTTGGCTACTTAAGCGAAAGAGAACAAAAAGAGCAAATCCCAGACGAATGCATTGTGTGTAAATACATTGTTGATTGCATGCTACAAAAGATGCGTGCATAAAGGTTTTGTAAGCTAGAAAAATTAAGAATTGGAAAATTGAGAAAAAATAAAATTTTTATTTCTTTTTCTTTGCGGTTTTTTCGTCGGTGGCAGCTGCCTCAGTCGGTTTGGCAGACTCTTCTGCTTTTGGCTCTTCTTTC
>PLSP01000043.1 GCA_003165195.1 Candidatus Bathyarchaeota archaeon
CTAGCCGATTAGAAGACACAACCAACTTTTGAGTCATGTCAAAAGAGAGCTGTAAAATTACGCTTTAGAGTAAATGGGCACCTTAAGCTATATATGGGTGTTATTCAGAATTCATTGATTAGAAAACTTACTGTGGTGAGTGTATGAGCAAACCAGTTGACGTCGGAGAATTACGTGTTGGCGGATACATGTTAATTGAAGGTGAACCCTGCCGCATAGTTGACATCGCCAAGTCTAAACCTGGAAAACACGGGTCAGCTAAAGCGAGAATCGTAGCAATAGGCGTTTTCGATAACCAGAAGCGACAATTCGTTAAGCCTGTTGACTTAGGCGCTGAGGTTCCTATTATTGATAAGCGAACTGGGCAGGTTTTCGCTGTTAATCCAACCGGAATCCAAATAATGGATTTGGAAACCTACGAGTACCTTGATGCTCCGTTCCCTAATGAGGAAGATGTTCCTAAAGAGAAGCTTACTCCCGGCACGGAGATTGAGTACTGGAAGATTTTGGGCAGAGTAAAAATCGTCCGAGCCAAATAACAGCCATCCTTTTCTTCTTTCTAATTACATAATATAATTTTGTTTAGGTAAGCTTTTGAGCCGATCTTTACTAAATGATTTTTTGAGGCATAAGCAAAAAAAGGGAAAAAACCCTAAATCCTGAAAGTAACCTAAAACAATCCCTTTCCTCGATCGCTATAGGGGAAGCGTCTAGTATATACATGAAAAAACACGTGTAAATAAGGGTTAACTCATCCATTGCCAGCCTATTCGCTTAAAGCTAACATACATCGCCAAGATAATTATGCTCCAGCTAAGCGGGATAGCGGCGATAAAGAGTACCAATTTACTGTTCAGGAAGAGGTAGCTTGCATAAGTGCTTAATACTATCAAGCCGGCAAGAAGCAGTATGAAAATGCATGCATGTATTACTCGTTCTGCATTCAACATTGCTTACGGCTGGAGAGTTAGCATGCTTTTGTTAAAAGTCTTCCCGTCAACCTTTATTTTCTAGAGGACGGTTTGTGTGGTGAAGCCAATGATGCATGAAGAGCCGTCTGAATTGTGAAGAATAATCAATATGGGGAACTGAGGCTTCAAAGAATCAGCGGCTACTTTTTAGAGCTAAGTTTTAGATGTTTTATTTAGTTTAAGGCTGTAATATTTATTTAAAGGAACTGCGGAATGATTAGGCTGAGAGACTCCGATGGCATTAGATAAGTTAGGTTCTTCTTTAACTGACGCAATTAAGAAGCTGTTTAAGGCTGGCGTGGTGGACGAAGCGGCCGTGAAGGAACTAGTCCGCGACATCCAGCGAGCGCTGCTTCAAGCAGATGTTAACGTGCAGCTTGTTTTGGAAATATCCAAACGCATCGAGGAGAGGGCGCTTAAAGAAAAAGTTCCCCCGGGGATCTCCAGACGAGAACATGTCATAAAAGTGGTTTACGAGGAGCTGACACGTTTTGTCGGTAACACGCCTGTTCCTCTCAAAGTGGAGGCTGGGAAAAAGAAAACTATCATGCTTGTCGGAATCCAGGGCTCAGGAAAAACAACTCAAGCAGCGAAACTGGCACGTTATTACCAGAAAAGAGGCTTAAAGCCAGGTTTGATCGCCGGTGATACTTATCGCCCAGGTGCATATGCTCAGCTTCAGCAGTTAGCCGCCAGAATAAATATTCCAATTTACGGTGACCCAAAGGCTAAGGATCCTGTTAAAGTTGCCCGTGAGGGTCTAAAACAATTCAGCGACAGAGACCTAATTATCCTAGATACGGCAGGCAGACACAAAGAAGAAAAAGACTTAATTAAGGAAATGAAAGACCTTGAAAAACACATTAAGCCTGACGAAATCATTATGGTTATCGACGGCACCATCGGTCAGCAAGCCCTCGCCCAAGCAAAAACCTTCCATGAAGCAACACCCATCGGCGCTATAATCGTAACAAAACTTGATGGCTCTTCCCGGGGCGGTGGCGCGCTCTCAGCGGTAGCGGCTACCGGCGCGCCCATCAAGTTTATCGGAACGGGAGAAAAAATCGAGGATATAGAACCTTTCATTCCGTCCCGCTTCGTTGGTCGCCTCTTAGGTATGGGCGACTTAGAAACGCTTCTTGAAAAAGTGCATGACGCGGAAATCAAGGTCCCTCAAAAGAAAGCAAAAGAGATTATGAGCGGTAAATTCACCTTGACTGATATGTATGACCAGTTCGAAGCCGTAAAAAAGATGGGTCCGTTTGGCAAAGTGCTCAAGATGCTGCCTGGCATGTCCTCCGATGTACCGCAAGATATGCTGGACTCTGCTGAAGGACGATTGGATAAATGGCGAGTAATCATCCAGTCTATGACGCTTGAAGAGCGAGAAAACCCCAAACTAATTAGTTCTTCTCGTGGTAGACGTGTGGCTCATGGCTCAGGGAGCTCAGAGAAAGAAGTCAAAGAATTGCTTAAACAGTATGAAATGATGAAGAAAATGCTAAAGATGATGAAGCACAAAAAGAAGCTTCCCTTCGGTCTCGGCGGCAAAGGCGGTTTACCTCCCAACTTTCCAGTAGGCTAAAAGACATGGATGTTTTAGAGAAAGCGTTTGAGCTTCTTAGCAAATACCCCCTTTGCGACCACTGCCTCGGCAGACAATTTGCTTTGCTTGGCTACAGCATGGAAAACAACGTTCGGGGTTCAGCGTTGAAAGTCTGCTTGATTATGCAAGCAAATGACTTAGCCAAAGAAAAAAACGTCGAAGGCGTAAAGCGGCTTAAGATTTTAGCGACTAATGGTTTTTCGAAGGAAGCACACGAAACCCTAAGGCACATCAAGAAACGGGTTCCTAAGCAAGGATCAGAATGCTATCTTTGTGAGGGCAAATTTGGGATTCTTGACTGTTTAACTGAGAAGTCGCTAGCTGCCATTGGAGATTACGAGTACACTACTTTTCTTGTTGGCATCGAGTTGCCCGTTAAAGTTGAGGAACGCGAAGACGAGTTAAAAGCTGCATTGACCCTTAGCTACGGCGAAAGCATTAAACATGAATTTGGAAGATTATACGGCAAAGCGATAGCGCAACGTACTGGTAAAGAGGCTGAATACTTAACGCCGGACTTGGTCGTGGTGATAAACCCTTTTCAAGACAAGATACGACTTCAAGTTAATCCCATTTTCGTCTCGGGTAGGTACCGTAAATTGGTACGCGATATCCCCCAGTCAAAATGGTTTTGTTCAGATTGCCATGGAAGAGGATGCGAAAAATGCGGTGGAACAGGAAAGCTTTACGCCGAATCAGTTGAGGAGTTGTCTTCAAGACCGCTGCTGGAGGCTACTGAGGGCGAGAAAACATCGTTTCACGCCTCAGGTCGTGAAGACATCGATGCCCGAATGCTTGGAACCGGTCGACCTTTTGTTATTGAAATTTCTAAGCCTAAGAAGCGGTTTGTTGATTTGAAAGAAATTGAAGCCAAAATTAACGCTGACGCAATAGGCAAAGTTGAGGTATCTCATCTTCGCTTTGTTGATAGGGACAACGTTAGGCGATTAAAGAAAGGCGAAGGCTCACAGAAGGAGTATCGGTTGCTTGCAGAGTTTGAAAATGACACCTCAGATTTCGACCTGCACCTTTTAGAGGCGAAGCTTAGCGGCGCTTTAATTAAACAACAGACCCCTCTTCGCGTTTTGCATCGAAGGGCTGATTTAATCCGAGAAAGGTACATATATAAGCTTAAAGTTAAGAAGGTGTCGCTTAAGAGAGCTCTAATGGAAATTCATTGCCAAGGCGGCCTCTACGTTAAAGAATTGGTGTCTGGAGATGCAGGAAGAACAAACCCGAATGTTTCAGATTTGCTTGGTAATAGAGCAAAGACGCTTAAGCTTGACGTTTTAAGAGTTATAATGGACGAATAAAAAAAGGTGAAAATTGAATGAGAGGTTCAAAAGGACTATATGCAGGGACTCGTAGTCTCCTGAAAAAACCCAACAGGGAAAAAGGCAAACCAAAAATCGGTGCAATACTTCAGGAATACGCTCCAGGGTCTCAAGTCATAATAAAGATGGATTCTAGCGTTCAGAAAAGCATGCCTCATAAAAGGTTCCATGGAAAGATAGGTACTGTAAAAGCCAAACGGGGCCGTGGATGGGTAGTTATGGTTCCTCAAGGGGAAAGCGTTAAACAAATTATTGTTCGTGGTGAACATTTAGAGCCGTATTTAGGCAGTGGAACGCAATGAGCAAGAAAGAAGTTAGTGAAAGTCGGCTTACGTTGCCACAGGTCAAAAAAGTGTTAGAAGCTGTTGGCGAAGAAAATCTCGATCAGTTCCAACGGCGAACGCTGGATTACGTTAACAAGTTTGCTAAAGCTGAACCTGAAAAAGCCGAGGAGCTTCTTCAGATACTTACTAAAGAATACGAAATTGATGAGGCGGAAGCAGTTCAAATTTTGAATTGTATGCCTGAAACTGTCGATGAACTGAGAGTTTTTCTGGCGGGTGGACGCAAGATTATTGAGACCCAAAAATTGCAGTCTATTGTTACGCTTTTGAACGAGAATAAACTTTTGAAGTAGCTTTTAAAACGGCTAAGTATTTTTAAGCAGTAAACACAATAGACTAGAGGGCTTAGTGACTGCTAATGGAAAAGCGCTATGAAGAGTATGCTTACGTGTTAGATTTCCTGCCACACGGAAAGCCAGGGTTTCGACCCACTGGACGTGCAGGATACCGAGCGGGAGCGCTGATTCAATGTGTTGGTGAAGAATTTTTCACACTACTTGAGGCATTGGTTAAAGAGGAGTTAGTTCTAAAACCAGCTGATCGCGTGTACGTTGGGAAGGCGTCACGTGAAGAAGTTACCTACATCATAGGGCGCATCGGGTATGAAGAGTTAACCGCGTCGGCTAAAGCAGAGTTACCCAGTACGATAAACAAAATTGTTCTTAACAAAGAAAAATGGTTTGTTGGCTTCTTTAACACAGCACGCGCCATTACGCCTCGTATGCATGCGCTGGAGCTTGTTCCAGGCATCGGCAAAAAATACATGTGGCAAGTCATTAACGAGCGCACCCGTAAACCGTTTGAGAGCTTTGATGACCTCCAAAAACGCACCGAACTGCCGAACCCAATCAAGCTGATTACCAAACGCGTCATGGAGGAGCTTGAGGGCGACAGTAAGTATCGGTTGTTCACAAGAGCACAGTAAGGCATAACGCGATGAGCCTTGAGGAAACGAAGCAACTGCTTCGAACCTACCGAATTTCTCCGAACAAGCTTTTAGGGCAAAACTTCATGGTTGAACCAGCCCTCTATGAGAAACTATGCACTTATGCCTCTCTTGCAAGTTCCGATGTTGTTTTGGATGCCGGTGCAGGTTTCGGTTTTCTTTCTTGCTTTCTGGCTGCAAAATGCCGGCGGGTGGTTGCAGTTGAAAAGGACCCGCAAGTTGCACTGGTGCTTCGTGAGCAAGTCAAGGACATGGGTAACGTTATAGTGGTTGAAGGCAACGTGTTGAAGGCACCGTTACCCTCTTTTAACAAAGCCATAGCTATTCCCCCTTACTATCTGTCCTCGAACCTTGCAACTTGGCTTTTTGAACGTAAAGTAGATTGTGCAGTAATGATTCTGCAGCAAGAATTCGCCAATCGCCTCGTCGCTAATGTAGGTAGCGAAGACTACGGCTGGTTAACGGTTCTAACATGCCTGAATGCAGAGTCAGAGCTTTTGGACGCTGTACCCAAAGATATGTTCTATCCCCAACCCGAAGTGGACTCCGTCATAATTGCACTCAAGCCGTGGAGTAAACGCCCTTTTCAAGTTGAAGACGAAAGGTTTTTCAAGCAAATGGTCAAGTGGTTGTTTACTCAACGCAACAAAAAACTTGGCAAAGCACTTGCACCTTTCCTTCGAAGCACCCTAAAGCTAAGCAAACAGGATGCAGAGAAGCTAGCCGATGCCTCGCCATTTCATGACCGTCGCCCACGAGAATTGCAACCTCAAAATTTCGGAGTCATTGCGGATGCAATTACCCACTAAAAGACTCCACTTTGGCAAGTTACTCTTCGATATTTGGGAGAATGTTTACGAGCCTGCAGAGGATACTTTCTTCTTCGCTGAAAACATCAACGTACCGAGAGGCGCCAAGGTTTTGGATATTGGCACTGGCTCTGGCATTCTAGGTATAGTGGCGGCAGAAAATGCGGACAATGTTCTTGCTATTGATTTGAACCCTTACGCAGTTCGCTGCGCAAAAGCCAACGCAAAACTCAACAGTTTAAGCGATAAAATGGCTTTCATGCAAGCCAGCTTATTCAACGCCCTAAAAGCAGAGGCAAGGTTCGATGTGATACTTTTCAATGCACCCTACCTACCATCTGCCAAGTTCGAGGAGCAAACATGGATTGAGCGCGCATGGGCAGGAGGCGCTAACGGGCGACAAGTCATCGACCCCTTCATTTCTCAATCAGTTGTCCATCTCAAACCTGGCGGTAAGGTATTGTTACTGCAGTCAACACTTGCGGATGCTCAGGNNAGGAAACAATTCGTAGGTTTCAACATGTGGGTCTTAGGGCAAACATTAAAGCAGAGCAGACCCTTGCGTTCTTTGAAACTTTGACCCTCATTGAAGCCAGAAGCGTTTGTTCAAGTTAATGGTTGGAGCGTTTTCACTCTACCTTGGAAATTTGTTGAAAGAAATCTTGTTTTAACGGCTCTCCATTTTTACATGGGTTTTTGGTTGTGAAAAATAGGTCCCTGTCCATCCTTTCCCTCTTCAAAACTTGGTTTGTTTGGGTTTCCCCCCTATTTGATTATAGAAAATTGTTTCAAATAGTAGACCCCTCCCTCCTATCCTCCTCTGAGGATTGCTTGTTTGGTATCTCCATTTTTTGGGATTCAATTTTTGTTCAAAAAATAGGGTGCCTATCAGGTACTTGGACCATCAACATAGGTTCGCTTTGTGAATTTATACGAAAGCAGACAAGCATAGTGGGTGCCTTTCTTTTGCAGGCGGTTCAGGTTCTGAAAAGCAAATAAAGCTAAACTCCATTGGTAACCTTGGTGATTTCAGTGACTATTTGGTTTTACGTTAAAACGAGCGACGACCCAAAAGTTGTCGGTGACATTGTTTGTGCCTTTAACTTTGCTCAGGGCGAGCATCCCCAAGATCAGTACTCCTGGATTATGGAGCCTGGCAGAGATGAACCTGGCTACTGGGAACTCAAAGGCAAATACGCCGCCCTAAAAGATCTCACAGAAATAGGCATAGTCTACCGATTGGGAGATACCGTGGTTGTATCCGAGATTGATGACGACTTGGCGCCAGACGTGATTGATCCTCTAATCACAAAATACGGTTTTGACAGCGTTAAATGGATGGTTATTCAAAAAATTAGGTAACTGAAAGGACACCGCTTTTTGGTCCAAAATCGGTTATCCAAAAACTTAACCTATCCCCGTATTTTTCAGGGATCTATCACTGTTTGTCGTATTTTTCGAATTCATTATTTACTATCGTTAATTCTATGCCTGCTTGCTTGAACATATCTATCGTATCAGCGTCCGCATGGTACCGCTTCTCACAAACCACTCGTTTAATCCCCGCGTTGATAATCATCATAGCGCAGGTTCGGCAGGGCGTCATTTTGCAGAAAAGGGTCGCCCCTTCCAGCGGTATCCCAAAACGTGCCGCTTGAATAATCGCGTTTTGCTCGGCATGGAGTGTGCGCACGCAATGGTGGCTCACCGTCCCATTGTTGTCATCGAATACTTTGCGCATATCATGACCTGCCTCATCACAGTGAGGCAAACCCGCTGGTGCGCCGACGTATCCTGTTGTCATAATTCTTTTATCTTTCACTATTACTGCTCCACACCTTCCTCTATCGCATGTGGCTCGCCTAGCTACAGCTTCGCATAAATCCAAAAAGTACCTATCCCAGTC
>PLSP01000053.1 GCA_003165195.1 Candidatus Bathyarchaeota archaeon
TTGTCAACTTCGAACACAGATTCTAACCAAAAAGAGGCTGAAAACGCCAAAAAACTACTCGACAACCCAGAATATTTCCTCAATAGAGAACTCAGTTGGATCAGGTTCAACGCCCGTGTTCTAGAGGAGGCACGAGACGTCTGGCACCCCCTTCTGGAAAGGATAAAATTCATAGCCATTTGCGGCAGCAACCTAGACGAGTTTTTCATGACTCGAATTCCGAGACTTATGAAAAAAGTCAAGTCAAAGCCAGATGAAAAATCCATGGATGGGAGAACCGCAATGGAGCAAATCGAAGCTACGAGAAAAGAAATAATTCCGCTAATTGAGAGTCACGCAAGCTGCTGGAAAGGAGAGCTCATACCAGCGTTAGGAAAACAGGATATTCACATTAGGAACTTTGAGGACTTACCGAATTCAACCAAAGAGAACCTGCGAGAATTCTTTAACAAGTCAATATTACCGTTGGTTAAAATTCCTAAAGAGGGCTTCAGCAACAGTGCGATTGAAAATTTGCATATAACCCTTTTTGTCTCAGGCTTCGCCGAAAAAAATTGGCGTTACTTAATAGACGTTCCCACTGAGAGTTTTGGAAGGCTAATAAGGATTCCGAGCGGTTACAGCCCAGAAACTGAGAGAGAGATGAAGTATTTAGAACATAATTTTGTGTTCCTAGAAGACCTAATGGCCAGCAATCTGGACTTGATTTTTCCAAACGAGAAAACGCTGAAAGCTTATCCTTTTAGGCTTACCCGAAATGGCGAAATAGATATTTTAATGGATGAATCGGCAGACTTTGTAAATTCTGTAAAGAAAAGCCTTTCTAATCGTAAAGCCGGTTTGCCAAGCAGGGTTGAATTTGGTAAGGAAACTCCGCTGTCGACTAGAGAGATGATAGCAAACGAACTAGGTTTACCTTACTACTCGGTTTACGAGTTTGACGGACCTTTAGGGCTTGTAGATCTCTGGCAACTGCTTAAAATAAACCGCCCGGACCTAAAAGACAAAACCTTCCTTCCATCCATTTCGCCTCTGTTAACCACTGACAGCAGCTTGTTTCAAACAATTGCCAAACAAGATATTGTTCTATACCACCCTTATGACGGCTTCGAGGTAATAATTGATCTGTTAAGAGAAGCAGCTCAAGACAAAAATGTCCCAGAAATCCGAATAACAATGTATAGGATAGATTCTAGATCGCCAATTGTTGACGCCTTAATTCATGCAGCCGAAAACGGGAAAAAAGTAACAGCAATCGTGGAACTTAAAGCCAAATTCGACGAAGAAAACAATATTGCCCTTGTTTCAAAGCTAAGGCAAGGCGGCGTAAATACGGTTTACAATTTTCCTAATTTTAAAATTCACGCCAAATTATGTCTTATTGTGAGAAAGGAAAAAAACAAGATAGTCAGATACTCCCATATTGGCTCAGGAAACTACAACGCAGTCACAGCAAAAATCTATGGAGACATAGGCTACTTGACTGCGAACCCCGAGATAGGAAGCGAACTCGAAGACCTTTTCAACATCCTTACAGAGGGACTTCAAGAAAAAGATTTCAAACATCTGCTTGTAGCACCTAAAAGCCTGAAAAACGAAATCCTTAAGCGGATAGACAGAGAAATAAGCTTGCATCAGAAAACAGGGAAAGGATACTTAGCGTTTAAGCTAAACAACCTGGAGGAAACCGAGGTTATTGAGGCTTTATACCGAGCGTCCATGGCCGGAATTAAAGTTGACTTAAACGTCCGCGGTTTATGCTGCTTGAGGCCGGGCGTTAAAGGGGTAAGCGAAAACATTTCAGTCATATCGATTGTTGGACGCTTCCTTGAACACGCCCGAATTTACTATTTCAAAGATGATAAAGAAAACGAAGTCATTATAGGAAGCTCAGATATGATGTTTAGAAACCTCAACGAAAGAATTGAGGTTCTCCTATCAGTACCTGACCCTCACTTACGTCAAACAATCCTCGAGGATATGTTAAAAATCTCTCTCCGAGACAACGTCAAAGCAAGAAAACTCTTGCCTGATGGAACCTACGAGAGGGTTATGCCTAAAGAAGGAGAAAAACTGGTGAACTCGCAGGCGTGGCTAATCCAACACCGGGGAATTTGGAATGAGCGTCCGAGTTAAGAAACAACCATGCAAAATTGACTCAAGTCACTGCAATTTCGGCGCAGAAGCAATTCTCGCTCTTCTGAAACGTTTCGAGGATAACATCGATAGGCAAAAAAATGTGCTTTGGAATGCACAGAAACAAAATCTCTGTTGGAGGAGCAGGCTTTTAATAGAAAGAAAGACTTGTTTGAAAAGAGCTTTGCTAAAAAATTGGTGTTGATATGGGAGCAACAGTGAAAGCTGCTGGGCAAGTAGTGGGTTTTGTAGATATTGGAACAAACGCAGTGCGGCTTTTAGTGGTGCGGATAAACCCAAATTTTTCTTACACAGTCATTAGTCAAGAAAAAGAGGTTGTGCGGCTTGGAGAGCAGGAATTTAAAGATAACATACTTAAACAGCAAGCCATGGAACGCACAATTTTTGTCTGCGGCAAGTTTTCTGGTCTTGCCAAAACCTATGGCGCAAACGAAATAATTGCTGTTGGAACCTCTGCCATTCGAGAAGCAAGAAACCAAAGTGAGTTTTTAGCTAACCTTAAACGTGAAACGGGATTAAACGTCAATGTTATCTCAGGACAAGAAGAAGCCCGTTTGATTTACCTTGGGGTCTCAAGCGGGATCGACATGGGAGAAGGAAACGGTATTTTCCTCGATTTAGGAGGAGGCAGCACTGAAATTGCTATTGGAAACCAAAGTGAATGCCTCTATGTGAATAGCCTCAGAATAGGTGCAATTAGACTAACAAGTCAGTTCATCGGCGAAGATTGGACGGGACCCGTAGGAGTTAACACCTACAACCAGATTAAGAATTACGCTTGCAGTAAGTTTCACGCGGCTAAAGGAAAAGTTCAACAGTACAATGTCAGGCAGGCATGGGGCTCATCAGGCACAGTCATTAACCTTGCAGAAATCGCTTCTAAACTTTTCAAGAAAAACAGCAGTGGCGCTACATTGACGCTTTCGAGGAAAAACCTCAAAAAACTTGTGCCGATTCTCTGGTCACTTTCCCTCGAAGAAAGAAAAAATGTTCCCGCAATAAATCCTTATAGAGCAGACATAATAGTCGCTGGAGCAGCCATAATTGAAGCGGTTATGGACGAGTTCGGTTTAGAACAAATGAACATCAGCCATCGAGAACTGCGCGATGGATTACTTATCGATTACCTATCTAAGTTTAAAGGCTTCAGGGAACTGCAAAAAGCACCTATGCGGAATAGAAGCGTAGTGCATTTGGGGCGGTCTTGCAACTTTGATGAGAAACACTCTGAAACTGTGACGGCGTTAGCACTGCAACTCTTTGACAGCGCAAAACAAATTGGGCTACATAATTTAGGGGAAGCAGAAAAGGAGCTCTTGAAATATTCAGCTACGTTACATGATGTAGGAGATTTTCTCTCGTTCAACGACCATCACCTCCACTCTCACTACATCATCTGCAACGCTGAATTGTTCGGATTTGACCCCAAAGAAATCCAGATAATGGCAAATGTAACGCGTTACCACCGCAAAAAATTGCCATCCAAAAAAGCGCTAAAAGCAAAGGGGTTCGACGAGAAAACCAAAGAAACAATAATTGCTCTCTCAACGTTTTTGCGTTTTGCTGAAAAACTCGATCGGACCCACTCGGGACTTGTTAACAAAGCAGAATTTATTAAAGAAAGCAAAGATGAAGTTTTGCTGTTGTTTTATTCTAACTCGGACTGTAGCTTGGAGGAATGGAGCATCGTCCAGAACCGACAAGCCTTCTATGAAGCCTTCGAAAAGCAATTGGACACTAAATGCATAGTTGAATAGAGGCCACAGTAGCAAGCCTATGCTTACTCTTTTTGCAATTGCACTTTTGCATTCTCCAAATCGTCTAGTTGCTCCTTGCTTAAAGAAGGAAATTTCAGGTCTAATCCCTTGATTTGCGCTAGGATTATTTCCGATATCAACGCGTGAGCTACCCATTTTTTGTCCGCAGGAATAATGTACCAAGGGGCCCATTCAGTGCTTGTCGAGTTAAACACATCTTCGTATGCTTCCACATAATTATCCCATTTCGATCGTTCTGAGAGGTCAAATTTTGAAAATTTCCAGTTCTTACTTGGGTCTTCCAATCGTTTTAGCAAACGCTCTTTCTGCTTTTTCTTTGAAATATTGAGGAAAAATTTTAGCACTATGGTTCCGTTTCGAACCAGGTGCCTTTCAAACATGTTTATGTCCTGGTATCGCTCATCCCAAAAGTGTTTCCCTTCCAAATCTGAAGGAAGCCTTTGTGTTTCCAATACTTCAGGCCGAACTTTAACTATTAATACGTCCTCGTAATATGAGCGATTGAAAATCCCAATGCGCCCCCTTTCGGGAAGAACTCTTGATTGGCGCCAAAGGAAATCGTGGTTAAGTTCCTCCTCGGTTGGCGTTTTGAAACTGTTAACTTGGCACCCTTGAGGATTAAGACCCGACATTACATGCCGGATAGTTCCATCTTTTCCCGCTGTATCCATACCTTGGAGAACAATGAGCATAGAGTAAGTGTCGCTTGCCCAAAAAAGCTGCTGCATCTCAAAAAGTTTCTGTTTGTTTTCCTTAAGAAAAGCTAACGCCATTTCTTTAACAGCTTTTTTGCCTTCTTTTTCTTCTTCATTTTGGGCCCACTTCGGCACCCAAGCTGAATCATAATCTTTAAGGCTAACTTTTTTGCCCTGAACTATTTTGAAATCAGCTGCATCAATTGACATAACAAAACCCTAGTGATAATCTAGATAATCCACTTAACAATTCCTATGCTATATCCAAGAAAGCGCATGATAAAAAGAAAATCAAATCAACGAAAGTTTGCCTCAAGTGGCATAAATTTGCAAACGAGAGAAGACAGAGACAAGAATTAGTTACAATTCAATAAGAGACTGAAAGAAAAAGGAAAGAAGCACGAGTCAATTTTTATTTAGGAGTTCATTTCGCTGTTTGACAGCTTTTCCTGTTCTGACGGCTGAGTGCTAGTTTCCTCTTTGATGGGCATTTCCGATTTGACGGGGGTTTCTGCTTTTGCGTTAATTTTTTTTGCGGAAACAATTTTTGCTTTTGGAGTTTGTTTTGGCTTTACGGTTTTCTTATGAATAGCAGGTTTGGTCTTCAGAGAAGGGGCTTCTTTGCGATCTGACACAGGAGCTTTTTTGGCTTTAACTTCAAGTTTCTTTTTTGTGTTCCAGATTGGAAGTTGACCATACTCTTCTTTAAATTTGACTAATAGTTCTTCCTGCATAATTCTTGGTTTGAGAGTTGGCATCCAGCCTATTGCAACCTTTTCTAGATAGCCTTAGTTCAAAAGCATCTCGTTAATTTTTTTAGTGTTTTTTCCACCATACCCTGCAAGATAGCCGCCCAATATTCTTTTGCTCGGTTTTTTTGTGCGTCCGATATATAGAATATCCGATTCTGGTTTTCCTGTGAGTTCCTGATTAGCAAGTATTATGACAACACCCTCGTCTGGGGGCAAATTAGAGGCTGCCAAAGTTTTCATTGGGAACCATACGGAGAAGCCTGCTTCCATTAAAGTTTTAGAATTCATATTTCAGTAAGAACTGCTAGAAGGATTTAACTATTTCTACGTCTTGAATCTAGCAATTTACGCAGTTATCCGAAGGGAGTCGATTATAGCGTCATGTTGTTTTCAGTGCAAAGCAATGCGGTTGGGACAAAAAGAGGAAAAAGAAATTCAATCAATTGGTTGCCGTCAAGCATCGAGGCAAATAAAATGATCCGTGGCTTTGACCCCGACTACGCTGCGATAGATTCCAGTTATTGCCGTTTCGGTGGTGAGGCACTCGTGAAGCTTCTTCAATTTCTAGAGTCCCAAATGGAAGGTGTTGAAAAGAGTGAGGACATTGAATACGTTCACAAGATGCGGGTTGCTTCACGCAGAATAAGAGCTGTTATTCCGCTTTTCAGCGAATGTTTCCCAAAGAAGCGGTATAAAAGATGGTTAAACGAAATCAAAAAAATAACTCGATTTCTTGGAGCGGCAAGGGATCTTGACGTTCAAATCTTGTTCGTAAAAGAGTACTTAAAGCGGCTTCAACCAAACGAGCCAATGCCGGGAATGGAAGCATTACTTGAGCGGCATGCGAGCGAGAGAATCAAATTACAATCAAGGGTTTCTAACGAAATACAAGAGCTTAAAAACTCAAGAGTTCTGGAACAAATAGCAAGTTACTGCAAACGAATCAAAGAAGCAACAAGCAGCCCTTTTAACCTCTATTCTGTTCGTGAAAAAGCCTTCTGGCAAATATCGTCTAAGCTAGACGAGTTCATAGCTATGGAAGAATATGTCCATAAAGAAAACGAAATTCTCAAACATCATGAAATGCGCATCAAAGCCAAGTGGCTGCGATACACTTTGGAAGTTTTTGCGCCGCTTTATCAAGGAGAGCTTTCAGATGATATAGGAATAGTGAAAAACTTTCAAGACACACTTGGAGAACTACATGACTGCGATGTTTGGGTTAGAAGCATTCCAGGAGTCATAAACGAAATCCAAAAAGAACCTGTTTCATCGCCAGAAAACGAAAGAACCATGTCAGAGGGCAACATAGATCTTTTAAAGTTCCTCGAATACATCGAACAAAAAAGAAAAAGCTACTACCAACAATTCGTAAGTCTCTGGGATGAAAACAAAAGTAAAGACTCTTTTGAAGAATTAAGGAATAAAGCAAGCGCAGGTTTCATGGCCGGAGAATATCGAACTAAATCGGAATTGGCTAATCCTTACGTTAAAATCGGATTAATCTCAGATATTCATGCCAACCTGAATGCTCTTGAAGCAGTAATAAAAGATGCAGAGAATCGAGGAATAACTGTTTTTCTTAACGCCGGCGATATAATAGGGTTTGGAGCTTTTCCAAACGAAGTTATTCAGGCACTTTACTCAAAAAATACACTCAGTGTGAAAGGTAACTTCGACCTAGAAGTTTTAGCCAAGAATAAATGGGGGAAAAGCTCTAAAAAATTCGCCATAGAATACACAAGAAAAGCGTTGACGAAGTCTTACCAAACCTATCTACGTGCTTTGCCTTTGAAACTTGAAATTGAAATTGCCCAAAAGAAATTTTTATTGATTCACGGAACCCCAGACTCTATTGACGAACACCTTTATCATGACACGCCAGACGAGAGATTTCAAGAAATAGCAAAAAAGGCAGCCTCGGACATAATTGTTTTTGGTCATTCACATGAACAATTCACAAAAAAAATGGGGGACACTTTATTCATTAATCCAGGCAGCGTCGGAAGGCCTGGGGATGGAAACCCTCAAGCCGCCTACGCGGCGATCAATGTTAATCCTTTATCTGTTGAATTGATAAGGGTTAATTATGACGTCGAGACAGCAGCTGATTCTCTGCGAAGAAGGGGTGCTCCTGAAAGCTATTCCCAAATGCTGCTTCGAGGATTATCGCTTGAAAGCATAGCGGCGGAAGACAAAGCTCGAGAGCAAGACATGGAGAAAAATTGTGCTGAAATAAATTCAAGTACCCAGAGTATTTCACAAAAATATGGAATGGATATAAAACATTCCGAACAAGTGAGAAAACTTTCTCTAGAACTCTTTGACACCCTGCAACATTTGCACAAGCTAGGCAAAAGAGAACGTTGTTGGCTAGAATGTGCCGCCATCTTACATGACATAGGATTAGCAAACGGAACCAAGGCACACCAAAAGAATACGCTAAAGCTCATTCTAAATGACACTCAACTGCCGTTCACATCAGTAGAGAGGCAAATTATAGCAAATATTGCCCGATATCATCGAAAAGGGTGCCCAAAAAACAAGGATTACAGCTTCAAGTCTCTTAACTCGGAATTAAAAGCCAAAGTTGGAGCTTTGGCGGGCATTTTGCGTCTAGCGGACGGTTTGGATTTCTCCCATCAGTCTAACGTTGAAAAAGTAGAAGCCCATGTGGCTTTCGAGTACGTGACTATTGAAGGATTTGTCCGTCTGAACCCTGTTCTGGAGGAGAGTGCTGTAAATAAGAAAAAGGACATGTTTGAGCAGTCCTTTAATAAGAAAGTAATGTTGGCATGGAAGCAGATCCAACCCCTTCAACAACAAACAAGCCAGCAACCTGAACTAACACAGCAGTCTACCCCTGCACCCGACGGAAACGTACCTCCGCCGCAGGAAGCAACGTCAAAACCACAGCAAACCAGTTCGTCATAACAACTAATTGCTTTGATTAACAACTAAAGAGCATCCTGCTTCATAAGCAGGATTTAACTTTACATTTTAGAATCTGCTGATTTTCCGATGAGACAATAATACATTTGATCTAGTAAGTATTTTTCGCTTACGGGGCAATCGGGGCATATGCAGCCAGTGGATTGAACTTTTTCCTTAGTTTTCCCCATGGCGCAAAAAAGGTTATCGCTGAACTGCGATTTCTTAAATGTCGGGCAAGAAGGACACGCACATAAGTGCTTGTTTTCTAAATTATCTTCGACGGCTTTTCTCAAAAAAAGACCTTACAGAAAAGTGCAGGTTAAAAGTAATAAGGGTATGTGAGCTCTTAGTGGCACCTTGGAAAAGTGCAAGGAAGTTGAGCGGTGATGTTTTTAGCTAAGTTCACTCTACTAGTGCTTGAGGTTTTCTAGTTATGTCTACGACAAGCCAAATTCAGTGGCCTAGTGGTTTTGAAACTGCAAACTGCAAAGTACACGTTCACAATGAGCTTGCAATGACTTCTGTTCCTGAAACGGTTTGGGCATGGCTTATTCGGGCACAGCTTTGGCCAACCTGGTATCCTAACTCCGCCAACATAGAGTTTCTTACCGGTCAACCACCCAACCTAGCGTTAGGCACAAGATTCCGCTGGAAAACCTTCGGCATCACAATTGAGTCAAATGTGCTGGAGTTTGTGCCTAACGAACGTCTTGCGTGGGATGCCCACGGAACTGGACTTAACGTTTACCACGCTTGGCTCATCCAGAAAACTAATGAAGGCTGCAAAGTCATAACTGAAGAGAACCAAGGCGGCGTAGTTGCCCAGCTTGGAAAAACTCTAAGACCAACCCGCATGGAAAAGATGCATCAGATTTGGCTGGAAGGTCTAAGCGCTAGAGCTAGCACTGGTTTGCCGCCTGAGCTGTAGCTGGCGGCTGTTCGCGTTGCAGTTATTGTTTTTGACCGCATTCTGGACAAAACTTGGCTGACGCAGCAATTCGGGTTTGGCACTTTGGGCAAATTTTTAGCAAGATTGGCTGATGCAGGGCAACTCCACAGTTGTTGCAGTAATTAGAGTTTATTGGCACTTGGGCACCGCAGCTTGCACACCTCAAGGATGGAGCTGTAGTGTAAGGAGGCATTGGAACCATTATGAAAGCGGAAAGAATTCTAAACCACCACTATAGAGTGCTCGGAGCACCTTTTTTGTCTTTTCCCAGATCAAAAACTAATTAATGAATTCAAAAGAAGAACATGAAAAAAAGAGGCAACTCTTCTACTGTCCAGCAGCTTAATTAGCTGGTGCGGTCACCGGGATTTGAACCCGGGTTGTCAGGTTGGGAACGTAGCTTTAACATAGATTGGACTTCTTATCACCAATGGCTATGTTCAAGGTATAGCAAACATTATGTTAGCAATGTCTTCGCTCACTCAAAACGATACTTTGACTATTTCCATGATGTATCAAAAATTTCGTTGATACCAAGCACTAGAATTGATAATGTGATTGATTCACTTACGGCACTTTCTAAGTTTACTGGTTGTTATGAGCAGTTCAAACAACAGCTAAAGAACTATGACATCAAAAGACATAAACAAAATTGCATTGAATCCTTTATGAGAATACTTACCGCTAGTGGTAGTGACGTTCTTGATTGGTACGGTAAAGCTTTAGCTGCCTTAAGACCAAACGAACAGTTATTTCTTAAATTCTGTAAACTTACTGGTGTAAGAAAGGAAGAAGCTATCAATTCTTACAATCTAATAATCAAATTAGCAAGTGAGGACAAGCTATCAGAATATTATCATAGAGAGCTAAATTGCCTGATGCATTTTAGGTATGGCAAACTATTCTTGCGGGTTAAGAAGAACTTATTCATTAGTTTTGTACCTGAAAGCCTAATCAACGAAATAGCAAATAGCACACCAGTAACTTATCCAGCGATATTAAAGAGATTGAATCATTATCAATTGAATGTCAGAATATCGGAACTAAGGGATTATTACGGTACATACCTTTTGCAACATGGCATTCTTGAACAAGAAGTTAACTTGCTACAAGGTCGAATTCCAGTAAGCGTTTTTTGTAAACATTATTGGAGTCCTAAGCTGACAGAATTGAGAGACAGAGTGTTTAAGGCACTAGAAACAATCTGAAGAATAGAGACAAGCACTAATCAATTCTTCCCAAACTTTTTTGTTAGCTTCCTTCTCAGGGTATTTCTCTGAATCGTTGGAGTTCCCTAGATAACTTGTTTTCCTTAGAAATGTCATCTTACACCATCCTCTTAGAAAAGCAATTTTTGACTATTGACTCACCAAGTTTCTGAAACTGCTTTTAGGTTTTAAAAAATCGGACATAACTGAAAACATAAAAAATAATTCCCAGTTGCCAAAAAAGAAAAAAGGTTATTTTTCAATTACGTTATTTGCATCTACTAAGAATTCAAAATCACAGTTGCCACATGTAACAAAATATTGATTGCCAGCTGGATTCATAGTTAATTGGCTCAATATTTGCTGATTATATCCGCATTTTGGGCATTTTGCAATTTTCAAATTTCTCACCTCACTTTTTTCCAGAGGGTTAGGTGAGTATTTTTGAGGTTAAGAGTCAAAAGTGTGTTTGTTACCATCTGTTACCTTCTTAAAGTAACGTTTTTACGGTAATGTTCCATAGTGGCTGTACTCTTCAAAGTGTGTATACCACTATTCATTTTTTCACTTTCCACTTTATTTTAAGGTGAACAGCTATTTTAAGCTTAACTGATAAACGGATGGAAAACTTCACGCTTAATGTCGATTTTGCGAAACCGAGGATAAAACGTAAAGATTTCAAGATTCTTTTTAGCCTTGATTTACCCTTCTTTGATGTTCTTTGTTTCTTCAAAGACTAACAAAGTAACAGATTAAGGTAGTTTAGAATAAGTTAAAAGTTCGCTGTAAAGGTTGTAACACCTGATGGAACATATGTTGACAAGCCATTTTGTATGTAGCCATTTTGATAAATAAGTTGAACAATATAGGATTGATTACCCAAAAGCAAAATACTGTATGCACCATTCACGTCAGGAACACTTGAAGTTATTGTTTCATCCAAGCTAGTAAATTTTATCGTGGCAACACTTGAATCCTGAATTGTCCCTGATACTTGTACCTGTTCGTTTGTTCCACCTCCTGTTTTGCTTGGCAGTATTCCACTTGGCGATATAACCAAAACACCAACAAAAATGCCCAATACTAAACCAACGACTAAGCCAATTACAGAACCAAGCACTATTTTATTGTTCAACTAGATTAGCCTCAATTCTACTTACTGTATTTTGGCGTTTAAGTTTTCGCCATTGCTAAGTTGCTACTAGTGGGTTGCTAAGGCTTGTTGGCTAGG
Source organism: Candidatus Bathyarchaeota archaeon (assembly GCA_003165195.1). GTDB lineage: Archaea > Thermoproteota > Bathyarchaeia > Bathyarchaeales > Bathycorpusculaceae > Bathycorpusculum. The sequence continues at coordinate 11,705 of PLSP01000053.1, forward strand.
TCTAATGTAATACTCCGAGTTTGACTAGATATAATAAAAAGAAAACCAAAGTTATCACTGCGATTAGGAACCAAGCTATTATTAAGAGTCCTTGTTTATAAGTGAACTTTTCTGAAATTTTCTGAATTAATTTCTGAATTGAAATAGCTATGTTATCAATTAGGGGAAAGTAGAAACCACCAACCCCACTTTCTCTGAATTGTCTATTTATTTCATATAAGTAGAAACAATTATACAAACTGAAGTCAATGCCTAAGACTAACCCAAGATATAAAACTGACAATGATAGCCAACCCCAACTAAGCAATCCGTATGGATGTTGGAGTATTGGGAGAGTTGTAATTGTGCCAATCAAACAAGTAAAAAATAACACCGCAAAAAACAAAATCATCTCTCTATAAAAATCTGAGAGAGGTTTGTATTTTTCTTTATCCAAGTTTAAACCCTTTCCTTCTTGCTCCACAATTTGGACAGAAAGTTCCTAATTATAGAGCTGCTCCACAATGAAGGCATCTCAGCTCCACAGATTTGTTCTTACTTCCACAGTATTTGCAGTATATCCATTCTGGCAAGTTGTTCTTGGAGATAAGGCAGTTTATAGCAGATGCCCACTGCTGGCTAGTTGCTTTTATTTGATTTGACAAAGCCATGTTTCCAGCTATCAGACTACCTATTCCACCAAATAAGACTAGTCCAGCAGCAGAGGCTACGGTACCTGTGCTTAAACCTAATCTAAACTCTCTTTTGTTTCCATCTTTGAATATTATGCTTAAAGAACCGTTGTTTTCTACAAGTGCCATTATCATATCTGAAATAAGCAAAGATTCCTTTTGATGGTGAAAGTCTTTGTTTGTTAATGATGCATCTTTGCATTGAAGTAGAGGAGCATCATTGGCACTTATTTTCTTGTGTCCAAAAAGGCTCATGGCACAGTCTTCGCAAAGTTTCTTGCCTTTGTACTCTGGGAATTCACTTTCATTTCCACTAAATGAATAGATGGTGTATACTAATATCGGTGCCATAAGGTAGCCTCTTTTAAGTTGATGATTCCAAGTTTTAGATTCTTCCTTTGAGCTAAGCTCTATTCCACACTTTGCGCACTGAACCATAATGTCTCTTTGTACGTGGTGCAGATTTAAGCTTTTTTAAAGACCAAAAATAACAATGAGACTGCCAAATGCAATAATGACAGTACAAGCTTAGATCATAGCGGTGTTTTTATTTTTGGTTGTAAATTAGAGCATTGATTTTTGGAAAGAGAAGCACCAGTATCCCCACGAAATATACTATTCTCTAGTTATTTAGCGATGAACGAGTTAAGCGAGAGAAGAGCAAATATATAATGTAATGTATGGGAAAATTAACTTGAAAAAAGAAACATAACCAGCCTGTTTTTAGGATGTTCTCAGTTTTCACCCAAAAGACTATGCAAAGCTTTGAATGTAATTTCACGGTCTTCTTTTGTATGCCCTATTCTATCTGGATTCGCTGTTACTGTGACTCGTTTAAAGTTTGCGTGCCCATGCTCCTTTAGTAACCGCATTAGAATTGAAGCCTGTTGTTGACAACTACGCTCACCGCATGTTTCTATTGCTGTTTTGGTTGTAAGGATCTTTCTTTCGAGAAGGTCTAAAACTATTGCAGGTTTGTTGGCATATTGATAAGTTAGGTATCGGTCAAAACTCTGAGTGACTAAAACTCTTCTTTGCATTTTCGTTCTTGCTACAATCTGGTCTAACTTTTGCTTGGTTAGATTGTTGTCAAAGTTCAGATCCCTGTATCTAATTATTCGGGGACTATGATGCACTGGTGCACCGTGCCCTAAATTATCCGTTCTTGCCTTATGGTACTCAATCGGTACAACCTCAACAAGATTATCCGTGAATTCATTTAACATGCAACATTACCTTTTCCAATACAATAATAGAATAAAGAGTAGATACACCCTAAGTATGTCAGTATAGATACACCCTATAGGGAATATCTATTCCCTAGTTTCCTTGAGAATTAAAGCTTATCTCATAAATTTTCAGCAGCTAACACCACAACAACGATACTTATATCGCTTTATACATACAACAACATACGTAAGCGTGAACGATTTGGTAAACAAGAAAATAACAACAATGCGAATTGATGAAGAACTTCTAGAAAAAGCTCACCACTTAGGCTTGAATGTATCAAAGATTTCTGAGAACGCTATCAAAGAAGCAATAGAAAAAATGGAGGCTTAAATTTTGAAAGTCGAATGTCCAGTTTGTAATCTTCAAGGGCTTTTACAACAAAGAGGAAATAGCAGCAGGATTCAACATTACGTAGGATACAAAGACGGAAAACGTGTATATCTTTATCATAAGTTGGAAGTAAATGGAAGTAATGGAAGTAAATTGTTGGAAGTAAAAAAGATTAAGTCAAGCCCTAATTGTAATTTGTTGGTGCGGTCACCGGGATTTGAACCCGGGTTGTCAGGTTGGGAACCTGATGTCCTAACCAAGCTAGACTACGACCGCAAAGATCTAAAAAAGAAAGATGTCTAATTCATTTAAATGTTTTACATTCACAGTATAGAAAATCAGAACCTCACTAAAACAACTAGTTAAACGTCTTTTAGTCAGTTTTCTCCATTCGTTCCAGCCCAGCAAGCATAATCGTTATTTCTAACTAAAAAGAAAGAGTACCGAGGAGACCACAGTTTGCCGAAAAATTACACTTACACGGACGCAGGCGTAAACCGTCAACAACGCGTTGAATCCAAAAAAGCCCTAAAAAACCTTCAAGAAACCTACAAATACAGCCTATTCGCCGGCGTCAAACATCTACCATATGGCAACATATTCCCCATAGACGAAAACTCCTTCTTGGACCTTGTCATCGAGGGAGTAGGCACCAAAGTCCTCATAGCACAATTGGCTCAGAAATATGACACCATAGGCGAGGACGCGGTAGCAATGGCGGTCAACGACGTAATCCGCTCAGGAGCCAAACCACTTGCCATAGCCGATAACATACATGCCCAAGAAAGTAACCCTCAGCTTGTAAGGGACTGGTTAAAAGGCATCATCCAAGGCGCCGTCGAATCAGAATGCCCAGTTACAAGCGGCGAAACGGGTGACGTCTCTGAAATAATAAACGGCATAGTCCAAAACGCAGGATTTGATATGGTTGTTGCTTCAGTTGGCCAGGTTTGGAGGCAAGAAATCATCACGGGAGAGAACATTAAGCCAGGCGACCCCATAATTGGGTTAGCCAGCAGCGGACTACACAGCAACGGTATTACCCTTGCAAGAAAAATCCTGTTCAAACAATGGGGCGGAAAATTCGAGCCCAACGATGTTCCCGAGGGCTTAGAGAGAGAAGTTGTTTTGGAAGCTTTAGAACCTACCAAAATCTATGTTAAACCACTCCTCAAGTTGGCTAAAGAAGTGAAAATCAAAGCAGCCGTGCACATCACCGGTGACGCCTACACCAAATTCAACAACCTAACCGCCACTTCACCAGGGATAGGCTTCGAATTTACAAACTTCAAGCCGCACCCAATTTTTGCTCTAATCCAGAAAACGGCGGCTGAACTTGGCTACATTATTTCTGATGAGGAGATGTTTAAGACTTTTAACATGGGCTGGGGTTTTGGCATAATCGTAGATAAAATGGATATTGATAAGGCAATGAACACTCTTCAGCGGGACAATGCAAAGCCTGAAATGATAGGAAAAGTAACCGACAGAAAAACTGTAGAGATAGAGTACAAAAACAAAAGGATGAAGTTAACGTAAATTTTTGCTTTTGTTGCAGCGAAAGCGTTTAAATCCTCTGGCTGAATTTAGAGGTTCTATGAAATACTGCGCCAAAATTGAAGTCAGCCTAAAACCAGGCCACAGCAACCCTGAAGGAGAAACCACCGCTCACCTTCTGGTGGAACTGGGTTACAAAGTAGAAGCCGTTGAAGTAAGCAAAGTCTACACCGTCAACTTGGAAGCAGCAAACGTCAGTGACGCCAAACTAAAGGCGGAGGAAATGAGCAAACGCCTCTTGGCAAACCCCACCAAAGACAACTACACAATATCTGTTGAGGAGCAGAAATGAACGCTAACCTCTACATCCAACGCAAAACAGACTACAATCTCTATGAGGTAGCATTAGTCAAAGCCACTGATGCAGAGCTTATGGAAGTCAACAACGAATTAGCATTAGGATTTAGCATAGAAGAACTGAAAAGTATTCAAGCCTATTTCAAGCAGGAAGACAGAAACCCAACAGACATCGAACTTCAAACCATCAGCCAGACATGGTCAGAACACTGCTACCATAAAACCTTCAAAGGGAAAATCAAGTTTAACGGCAAAGAAATTGACAGCCTATTTAAAACTTACATTGCCAAAGCAACCAAACAAATCAGAGCGCCATGGTGCTTTAGCGTTTTTGAAGACAACGCAGGCATCGTCAAATTTGACATGGGTTATGGCATAGCGGCTAAGGTTGAAACCCATAATCACCCGTCCGCTGTTGAACCCTTTGGAGGGGCAGCAACAGGTGTAGGCGGTGTGATCCGCGACATTTTAGGTGTGTGGGCCGACCCAATCGCATGCACAGACGTATTGGGGTTCGGACCATTAGATTACGATTACAAAAAGTTGCCAGCAGGCGTTAAACATCCAAAATACGTGTACATGGGGGTCACCGCGGGCATTAGCGCATATGGCAATAACATGGGCATACCAACGGTGAATGGAGCCATTTACTTTGATGAAAGTTACACAGGCAACGTTACCGTTTACTGCGGATGCATAGGTCTTTTGCCCTTAAACAAGTTTACAAAAAACGCCAAACCAGAGCATATTGTAGTTTTGGCGGGAGGAAAAACAGGACGTGACGGCATACACGGCGTAACCTTTGCCTCAGCCGAATTAACGGAGAAATCAGAGGAAATTTCGCGGCCAGCCGTTCAGATTGCTGACCCTATTGAGGAAGAAAAGGTGAAACGGGCAATAATTGAAATCCGCGACCTGCAGCTGGCATCGGCGACCACTGACCTCGGCGGAGGCGGCTTATCCTCAGCGGTTGGCGAAACAGCTGAGCGATTTGACTGCGGAGTCACTGTTGAACTGGGAGCTGTGCCATTGAAGTATCAGGGTTTGGCTCCGTGGGAAATCTATATTTCCGAATCACAAGAGCGGATGCTAATAACAGTGCCACAAGAAAACCTCGAACGGGTTATGGCGATTTTCGAGAAAGAGGATGTATCTGCCACAGCAATAGGCACACTAACCACCCAACGCCGGCTACATCTCACCTACAAGGGACAAACAGTTGCCAACATGGACATGGCTTTCCTGTTTAACCCCTGCACAAGCACCAAAACCGCAATCATAGAAAAACAAACCTTCACAGAACCCATGTTTCCAGAGCCCAAGAACCTAACCGAAACCCTCCTGCAACTGCTTTCAGCGCCAAACATCGCCAGCAAAGAAAGCGTTATTCGAACGTACGACCACGAGGTAAAAGGCAACACTACCCTCAAGCCATTGCAGGGTAAGTACGCGGGACCGAACGACGCTGCCGTGCTTAAACCGCTGGATGACTCGCAAAAGGGGTTGACGATTTCGTGCGGCATGAATCCTAACTATGGCAAGATCGATGCTTATTGGATGGCGGCTTCGGCTATCGATGAAGCAATACGCAACAATATAGCGGTGGGCGGCAGAAGAATTGCGCTGCTCGACAATTTCACATGGGGCAACCCTGAGAAGCCAGAGCGGCTGGGTTCGTTGGTGCGTGCTTGTGAGGCTTGCTACGACTTCTCGGTGGCATTTAAAGCCCCGTTTATCTCAGGCAAAGACAGCCTTTACAACGAATCCCCTATGGGTCCAATCACTCCGACACTTTTGATTACGGCTGTCGGAGTAGTTCCAAACATTCAAGCAGTCACCTCGATGGATTTGAAAGCGCCAGGCAACTTGTTATACATAATTGGCGAAACATTCGCTGAACTCGGCGGCTCAGAATACTACAAACTCAAAGGCTTTATAGGCGCAAGCGTTCCTAAAGTTAAGGGCGCCAAAGCCAAGCGCACCTTTAGAGACGTAACCAAAGAAATTGACGCGGGCCTTGTTAAGTCATGTCATGACCTTTCGGAAGGGGGGTTGGCGGTAGCGGCAGCTGAGATGGCGTTTGCAGGAGGCTACGGCGTAGAACTTGATATGCGCAAGGTTCCAGGCGAAGCGCTAGAGCGGAATGACTTTGCTCTGTTTTCTGAATCTAACAGCCGCTTCCTTGTAGAAGTGGAAGAGAGAGACAGGCAAAACTTTGAAGCATTGATGAGAGGCAAAGCTTGCGCGAAAATCGGCAAAGTAACTAAAGAAGAAAAACTAATTATCCATGGGTTAAACCAGAAAAATGTCGTTGACGCTTCATTGGTTGAGCTTCGGCGCAGTTGGAAAAAAACATTCGGGAGCGAATCCTAAATGCAGCAGCAAGAAATCAAAGTTTGTGTTCTACGCGTCGGTGGAACCAACTGTGACGCAGAAACCCAACGGGCCTTTCTGGAGCTTGGCGTACGGGCAGAAGTTTTACATATTAACGAGCTGGTTAAACGAAAGAACCTTCTTGATTATTCAGTGTTGGTTTTTCCGGGTGGCTTTTCTTTTGGCGACTATGTACGGTCAGGCGTCATTTTCGCCCGCTATCTCAGCGCCAAAGTCGGTAAAGAGATGGAAGCTTTCATTAACGAGGGCAGACCGATTCTAGGAATATGCAATGGCTTCCAAATATTAGTTGAGTATGGTTTGCTCCCGGGTTTTGAAGGCGTGAGCACTTACCCCGAGGCAACTTTGACGACTAATGAGCCAACAGGCTTCAAATGCGAGTGGATCTACCTAAAACAGGAAAACAAGGGCAAATGCGCCTTTACCAGCAAAATTCCGGCAGGAAAAGTAACGCGTATGCCGATTGCGCACGGTGAAGGCAGGCTTCTGTTTCCTAAAGAGAAAGAGGAAAAGTTGCTGGCTAAGCTAATTGATGAGGACATGGTTGTTTTCCGCTACTGCACCGAAGGGGGCGAAGCAGCAGATGGCAAGTACCCAACTAACCCAAACGGCTCAACCTACGACATTGCAGGCATATGCAACCGTGAAGGAAACATCTTTGGCTTAATGCCACATCCTGAGCGGGCAATGTACTGGTGGCAGCAACCCGACTGGACACGACAACAACAGATGACACAGTACGGCGACGGCAAACTTATCTTTCAAAGCATCATCGACAAATTAACCAAGAAGTGCCGCTAAATCCTTTGCATATGGCAAACCATCGCGGGCGCCCATTTTCGTTACGCTTCTAGACGCCACAAAATTTCCCAACTGTCCGCATTCGGCGAGAGGTTTGTCGTTGATTAAACCGTAGAGGAAGCCGGCGTTAAATGCGTCTCCAGCGCCGGTCGTGTCAAGTACTTGAACTTTGAAAGGCAGAATAGTCTTTCTTTCTTCGCCATTTGTAACATAACATCCTCGGTTGCCAAGCTTCACAGCCACGATTTTTACGCCCATATCAATCAGCGTAGCTGCGCCCGTGGGGCAGTCGGTCTCGCCTGTTAAGCGTTCAAGTTCCAAAGCGTTCGGCATCATTACATAGGAACTTCTGATTAAGGGTTCAATAAATGCAAGCCCCTTCTGTGCATACACGGAACCGGGATCAAAGCTAACTTTAACATCGCTAGGCAGATTGCCTAAGAGTTTTTTTTGGGCACGAAACGATTTTTCGCCTACAAATGAGGTTAAATGCAAGAAGTTTGTTTGGGAAACGTAATCCCATTGGATTTCTCGAGGCTCAATTGTGTTGTTGACGCCTGAGTTGATGTAGAGGGCTCTTGCACCTTTCTTGTCCACAAACCCAATCACTGAACCGCTTTTGCCCTTTTTTGCCTCAATTATGCCACTGGTATCGACGCCTTCGGTTTTGAAGCAATCCCTTTGAAAGTTACCTTCCCTGTCATTTGCTACTTTGCCAACAAACCCAACTTTGCAGCCAAGCCTCGCCAACCCAACAACGGTATTCGCAGCTGAGCCACCGCAAGCCTCCGTGGATGATTCAACAAAGCTCTCTTCTTCAGCTCCAGCAAGCCGATCCACTTTGAAGAGCATATCAACGTTTAGCGCACCAAAACCTATAACATCAAACTTGTTCATGCAAACAACTCACTCAAAAATATTTTATGTTGACCTAATTTGCCACCGTAGTTACCAGCGGAAACCTTCACAACCCCATCAATGCCGAGAACCGCTTCTATTCCAACTTTAGTAGCTTCTTTTACCGCATCTAAGGAGACGCCGTCATAGACTATTTCAGCAACGTAGTTTACGCCTTCTGACACACGGGATTCCTTGCCTAACTGTTTCTTAAGTGAAGGGCAATAAAGGTGGTTTGTTGTTGGACCAATCTTGGGAAAATGGGTCTCAGGCTTAGAACCCGCGGAGCAAATGTCAAAGGGCGTGACGACTCCGCCAACAGTGGGAATTGCGGCTAAAGCTTTTTCACCCGCTTGTTTTAGAGCTATTCTTGTTTTGCACATTACCCAAAAGTTCCCGCCCATAACACCTTTTGCATAGCTTATATAGTGCTCGATGACAAAATCGGGAACCATCAAAGGCACGACAATAACTTCCCTGCCATTACGCTTCTCAACCCATTCATATCCGTCACCGCAGTGACCAACAGTTTCCATCATATCTAATTTGCCTTCAGCTTTAGGCAGATCGTCATAGACGGCGGTGAAAGGTTTAACAAGAATGTCTTGTCGGATACGGTAAGAAAGCTCCTTTTCAAATTTTTTGAGGGATTGCTCGAAGGTTTTTTTGGGGTTTATTTCTCCCCAGAACTGCAGTATTGCGCCGACTCTTTTATCGGGTGTTTCTTTTGGCTGCAGATATTTTTCTACTCCACCTTCGGTTCTGCCGATTACAACGGAGGGGGTTGCCGTTGAATCTTCAGCGGCTTTGCGAACTGTTTCCGCATCATCGGCTGTAACGATTACACGACAAAAGATGCCGGTAAAAGCTTCTGCAAAAGTGTCCTCAATTGGCGCTTTGCCCATTTCATCCGAGTCTCCCAATTGCTACTCCACGCACTTTTTTCCGAAACTCGCCGCTCTCTTTTGTGAGCGATTCCATATTTTGGGCTGTAACTATTTGAGCTTTAGGTAAATCATCAGGATACAAACTTGAAAGCTGTTTAAGCAATGCAGCGTCTACTTCGCTAAATTCTAGGGCTGGAAAACCCCAATCCTGCAGGGCATTGACTGTCACATCTTTCCCGAACTTACAGAATAAATCGGCGATAACTGCCGTGACAAGATTGCTTTCTGAGAGAACAGCCACTTCCGCAGTTTTGACAGCATAACCGTTGCCGTTGAAAGAAACGGTTAAGCCGCCGCCCGCTCTGACCAGTTTGAAGGCTTCAACGTCTGTTAAACTGTCGCCAACATACATAACGTTCGCTAACTCCACGTCCAAACGCTTCACGACTTCACGGATTGCCTCTGCCTTCTGTTCCCCGCCAACCGTAACCACGTCAACGAGAAATTTGCCCACAAACATCTGTGGTATTTGACTCCAGAAAATCTCGTCCAACCGCCCAATAATTGTTTGGTCACTGTGCGAGAAATGTTCAATTGTCCCTGCGGCTGGGGGAATGTCGATAACGCTCATTTGAGCAATTTCTTGCGCTATTTCCTTTAAGCAGTCTTTTTCCCGCGGAGTTATGGCACATGTGTCTAGGCTGACTTTGGTGCAGTATGTGTTTTTGTATGGGAAGCTGATGGCTTTGCAAAGGGCTCTGATATAATGTTCGTAGCTAGTGCTTACGATGTAAGTGTGGGCTACTGTTTGCACGTAGCGAAGGGTATTTTGGCTATTGGATATTAAAACTATGTTTTCTGTTGAGAATGCGTCCATCTGCGTGTCAGTAACGCCGTACGCTTTGAAAAAGGGTAAAATCAGCTTAAGTGTGCTACCGGCAGAGTAGCCGGGTTTGTGCAAAATATCTGCTAGCACATCATCATATCTGCTTATGTTGGCGAAGAGTTTGTCGCCGTTAGGAATGAAGTTGGATGCTATTTCGTAGGCGTTGTCGTTTTTTGAGATCGGCCCCTCGCAGTCAGAGATGAAGACACGCTTCACGTTTTATGCCTCAAATGTACCATGTGGCTAACCGCTTTGGATATATGATTCTTTGAAGCTACGTCGCTTCTGTTCCACAATCCACCGCCCGTGATGGCTTTGGCGCCTTCCTGACTAATTTGCCGAGCCTCCTCAATGCTTTCGCCTATTCCTAGAATTCCAACGGCACGTGATTTGAGGGCGTAGTTTTTGCCGTCGTTTCTTAACTCCATTGAGCCAGGATAAATGCGGATGTTGTTACCGTATTTTAGCCTTAATGCATAGGCTTTTGATAAATCGACCGGCGTGTTTGTTGCAGCTTGATCAATCTGGTCATGATAAATGTCTGCGTAGCCGCCATAGTCGGATGGGACCTTGTAGGTTAAAACTGATGCAGTTGGCTCCAGCGTTACACGTGCGAGGCTGCCTTCAATCATGCTTAGGCATAGCTCGACAAAGTCCTCTTTGATTAGCGCTAGAAGGTTTATTATTTCTGGGTCACCGGGGCGGCTGTTTATCTCCAGAACTTTGATGCCTTTGCCCGTGTGCATGAAAGCAAGATAGAGTGGTACACCTCTCAGGGCGGTGTCATCTTTGATTTTGGCGCTCCAACCCCAGAAAATCTTGCTGCTTAACTCAAGCTCTGCCTGTCGATCAGCGGCGGTAAGGAATGGCAAGGTATCACCTGTGTCTTTGTACGAACCCATGCCACCCGTGTTTGGTCCCATATCGTTGTCGAAAGCACGCTTGTAGTCTCGCGTGTCAGGCAAAGGTATGAAATGTTTACCGTCGCAAAAACCCATAAAGCTTGATTCTTCCCCATCAATTTTTTCCTCGATAATAACTTTACCATATTTGAAGCTGGACATAAAATGATCAAAAAGCTCGTTTCGGTTGGCAAAGTGATCTCCCCAGACGCCTACACCTTTCCCGAGTGCAGGTTTGTCAGGTTTCACTACTGCCTGGTTTTCTAGTTCGTCGAGCCACTTGTAAACTGCTTTCTTAACTTCCTCCTCATCCTTAAAGTCGGCAGGGCTAAAAACTTTGAATTTGGGATTGGCTTCGGGGGCAAGCTCAGAGAATAGCAACCGCTGCTCAACCTTGCTCTCTTCGAGAGCGTATTTCTGTTTGGGGCAAATAACGGGGATACCTGTACGTTTTTCAATTTGGTCTCGGATTCCTTCAATTATGGGTTTTTCTGACCCGACTAAGGCAAAGTCAATGTTGTCTTTGTTTGCTTGGGCGAACCTGCAGATTTCGTCGACATCCAAGTTAGGGATGACAACGTGCTTTGTGGCTTTCTCAACGTTGAAGGGGTTGCGTTGTTTGTCAGCGATGTATAGTTCTACTTGGTAGTTTTTGCTTTGGAGAAGTGCATCAACCATTGCGACCTCTCTTGCTCCGTAAGAAACGACAAGTATACCGATTTTTTCCATCCAGATACACCGTTACTGGATACAGTGCAGCAATACCTAATTTGCTTTACCGTCAGCAGTTAGCGGTTGAACTTCGTCCAACTCGTATACTCTTGTTTTTTCCTCGTAGCCTTCTAAGAAGCGTTGTTTCATGATGTCAGCCATTTTCTGAGCACACGGCGTCGGGTATTTGCCCGTTATGCAAGCCATGCAGAGATCATCCTCTTTCCGCCCAATGGCACGAACCAAGTTCTCGATAGATTGATAGCATACGCCGTCCGCCCCGATGACTTTGGCGATTTCCTGTGGAGTGCGTTTGGAACCGACAAGCTGCCCATACGTTGACATATCGATGCCGTAGAAACAAGGACCGATGATTCGCGGGAAAGTTACAAAAACATAGACTTTTGTAGCGCCTGCTTTTCGGAGTTTATCGATGATAACTTTAGTTGTGTCTCCCCGAACAATGCTGTCTTCAGTTATAATGACCCGTTTGCCTGCCACTTTGTTGCCTAAGATGTTGATTTTCTTGTCGATGGTTGAGAAACGTTCATTGTTGAGAAGTATGAAGGCCCTCTCGGTGACATAGCGGTGCCGCCTTGACGCGCGTTCCCAACGTAGACCCGACTGTTCATGGACTCCCATAGCTGAATCGTCACCTGTTTCTGGGACAGACATAATTATGTCCGCATCATGTGACTCTTTAGGATATTCTTTAACGATATTTCTGCCGAAGTCCTCTCTGATTTCATAAACGTATTTGCCGCCAAACGTAGAGTCTGGTCTCGCGAAGTAGGCGTATTCAAAAGCGCAGAAGGCGTGTTTGGGATTTTCAATAACTTGGATGCGTTTGAACCCATCTTTTGAAACTGTTACAAGTTCGCCTGGGTTAAGCTCGAAGTCTTTTACAAAACTATTCATGTCTAAACTGACGGTTTCTGAGCTAAAAGCAAAAGTTTTGGTTGCTGGATCATGACCAGCGCATAGCGGTTTTATTCCATACTGGTCTTTGAACGCGAAAAATTCGCCGTTCCCAGTTATGCCTGTTACTGAAAACGCCCCATCCAGGTTTTCCATGACTCCACGCGCAGCCGACACTAAATCTTTGGTTTGTTTTAATCCGAGGAGCATTTTGTGGCATATGATGTCGGAATCACAGGTGTAGAGAAAGTCTTCAAAGTTCTGGGTCATTTCTCTTTTGAGCGGTGAAGTGTTTACGATGTTTCCGTTGAATGAAAGGGCAAGTTTAATGCCGTCTGATTGTGCGGTGACGGGTTGGGTGCCTGAAATTAATGAGTTGTCGTCGCATTTGCCAGATGTAGTATATCTGACGTTGCCGATGCCTATGGAGCCAGGGAGACGTTCGAACCATTCATGGATGACGTTGGTTTTTATTTTCGGCACAAGGTCGAGGTTTTTGTAAACGTAAAAGTGGTTGTTGCTGTACGTTAAGAAGCCGTGTGATTGGTGACCTCTATGGTTTTGGGATCGAAGACCCCAATAAACAAACGGAAAAACAGGTTGATTTTCATAATTTATTGCGCCAAATATACCGCAGCCCATTTTTGATTCATTCCCGCGTTGAATGCGGATGTAGTGCAAGAAGGGGTTTATCAATTTTTAGTACAAATTTAGCTCAAAAGCATGATGAATTTTACATGACTGTTGGTAAAGCTTCAATGATTAAAGAAGTGAATTTCAGCTTTTGTGATCCGCAAACTGCCCGTCCAGTCTAAGTGTTCCTTCTAATGCAGCAACTACGAAAAATGCAAAGTTCAACATACAAAGAAGCGCTGCAATTTTCAAGATGAAAACCGCGTTTTTTAGCGTCGACTGTTATTTGTGCATGTATTCCAGCATGCCGAAGTGGTTGCCTTCAGGATCCAAAGCAAGTGCCCACCAGCCCAAACCTGGAATCTCCATCTTTGGCACAACTATTTTGCCACTGAGCGCAACCACTTTTTTGCTGTACTCGTCCACGAACTCCACCGAAACGTAGTTTATCGGAATAGCCAGTTCAGGCGATGCAGCATCCATCCTCTCGTACAATCCGCCGTTGACCCCCTGACGAGTCGGCATCATCGTCTTCTCATCAACAGGAACCGTTCCCACAAGATAGTAAGTTGTTGGTCCAGGATACTTATTCATAGTCCAACCGAACAAATCCACGTAAAATTTCTTTAATTTCTCGATGTCATTAGCTGGAATTTCAAAATGAACGATTGTATGATCCCAAAAAAAAATCACCGCTAACCTAATTCTCTTACAAAAACAAAAATGTTAAACCGAAAGTAACTTTCGTCTGAAAGTTTACGGCAAATAACCTGTACTTTAGTAACAGTATTAAAAAATAATTAAAAAGGAAAAGAAAGTTTGGCTTTATGGTTGCCATTTCTCTATGAGATACTTAGGTATCTCACTGCTATCTCTTGGTCCAACGAGGACTTTCCAGCCGCTAAGCTCTTCGATTTCGCCGCTGATTCTTGATGCTTTGCCCGGGATGATGATCTTGCGGTGTTTAACTTTGCTTTCGATACCTGAGGCTTTGATTGCGTCTGCAACCCGTTCAGCTGTTAGTTTGCGTCCTGCGACTCCACTGTCGATAGCTGAGCCTTCCGTTTCGACGACGATCAGGTAGGCGTTGAGTTTGTTGCTTTCGATGTCTGAGGCTACAGTGTAGTATGTCAAGGCGAAGTTTGTTGTGAACATGACTGGTGAATTTTCGTCTGGGGTACCGTATACTTTGAGTCCTGGAGCAACTGCGACTGGTTTGCGTGGGTCAGTGTAGATGTTTTGTCTTAGCACTGCTGTTGGAAGCAGCATCCATCCGTCGTTGCCGTGCATAATTAGAACGTCTGCATATCTTACTACGAGCATTGAGGCGGTGTATGCTTCACGCCATTTGATCAAGTCGTCTGCTGTGTCGCCTTTGTTTGCCCAAGCCACCATTGGAACGCCTAACAGTGGGAAACCTGCAAGTTCTTCGCCGCCTTTTGTTGCAGCTCTGCGTAACATGGTAAAGTTGTTGATTGTGTCGGGTAAGCCTTCGTTGATGAAAGTGCCGGGGTCTAACACAACGTCAGTGACACCGTAAGCCATAACGGTCTTAGCAAGTGAAACCAGAGTGTTTAGGTCGTTTGGTGCTGAAACAACCAGTGGGCACTCGTACATCAATGCGAGTTCTGCCATGTCTTTCCAGTTTTCTTGGGTTGCCGCGTAAATTAGTGGCCTTGCTTTTGGAGCAGCCATCAATCCTGCTTCCATAACATTGTTGTTTAGTGAGCACAGGATCATGGGTAACTTGGTTGAGTCGGCGACTTTTTTGACGACTGCCTTGAATTTTTCAGCATCGCCTGAGGTTGAGCGGACAGCAATCATATCGAGTTTGAGTGTGTAGCCGATATATTCGAAGCTAAAGTTTTCGGTTTTCTTTATGCGACTTTCAACTATGTCTGCGGGCATTTCGTCTGTGACGTCAATTGCGATGGCTGTTGGGTTTTTGTAGGTGAATTCGTGGCGGTACATGACTAGTTTGCCACCGATTTTGCATGCTTTGTCGCCTGTGCCAACGATAACTTCTTTGACCGCTGGTTTTAGCAGTTCTTTAAGCGCTTTGTAGGCTTTCGCGTTTTCTGGTTTTAGCAGTGGTTTGCAACTGTCGATTTCGACTTCGCGGTTGACGATTTTTGTGGCAAATGCCATGCAGTTGTCTTGTCCGCATTCTTTGCAGTTAGTTTTTGGCAGGAGTTTGTAAATATCTATTGGGCTTAGTTCTCTTAATCCAGCTTTCTTTTTCTCGCTCATGTCAATCTCTCCTTAAGCTTTGACGCTGACCCAATCAGCGTATTTTGAGGCGTCTGCCTTTTTGCCGCTGGTCAGAAAGTTAGTTACGTCTTTGAGTGTTTTTACGGCTGCGGGGTGCATCATCATGAATAGGTCTACGCCTGCAAGCAGTAGTGTTAGAGCGGTTGTGACCTCCCAAAGTGGGCCTCTGAGTTCTCGTGGTTCCCATTCAGGAGCCATCTTTAGCCAAGCTTCTCTTGCTGCCCAAGCGTTTGTTGTGCCTGAACTCATTGGGTGAGCTAGCTCTGCGTCGCCCATCAAACCGCCTATACGTGCGCGTTCCATGTTTGTAAATGCGTAGTCTAGACCGTAGCCTAATGCGGCAGTGGTCAAGTCCATAACAATGTCTTCTCTTGATAGGTAATCGTACAGTCTCCTGTTTAGCTCTCGTGCCAAGTTGAGGTCCATTGGTGTGAAGGATAGTGCTGCGTTTCCTGCTTTCTTTACAAACTTTGCACAGCGTTCAACATCCATGTCGCGTGTGAGTGAGCTAATGAGGAAGCGTTCTCCTGGGAAGGCCTCGCATATGGCTTCGAAGACGTTTGCGTCTTTAACTGGGTCACCGCATCCGCCGATGACAAGTGGTACATCAACGGCTTGCAATACTTTCTCGACGGTTTTTACTGCGTCTTTCGGTGTGGCGTCTTTGAGAAGTGGGTCGATGCTGATTAAGTGGATTGTAACCATGTCTGCGCCGAACTTTTCAACTGCAAGTTTTGCCCATGCTGCTGGGTCGCCTACTACGTCCTTAACGTGCATTTTTACGGCTTTGCTAAGGGGGACTTCCATGTCGAAAACGTCAAGGGTAATTACTGGTTTGTGTGTGGTTGGTCTCTCAAAATTGTAGAAAGCGGGTGATGTTTCGCCGCCTATTAGGTATGATTTGCCTCTTGTGCCGCCTTCGCTTCTGGTTGCGCCTAGTTTGACTGTTGTGATGGTGTTTGGGTAGGTTTCGATTGGTCGAAGGAAAGATGCCTGAAGCATTGAGAGCGGTTTTCCGCCTGCCATGCCAGGTACGCCTGCTGGAAGCTTTAGTTTGGGCATTATTTGCGCAGCCATGCCTGGTTCAAAGATTATCTCAAGGTCTTTGACATCCATTTGGAAGTCTTCCAGCTCGATTTGCCGGAATTTCTCAAGCGCAGCTAACAGTTCGTCGCTTAGTTGCAGTCCTTCGTTGTCTTTCTTTTTGCCGTTTTCAGGCAATGGGCTCACCGCTTCTCTTGTTTGTCGTCTTTGACGGTTTGGATGATGACTTTGTTTGCGTAGATTTTGGCGTCTTTTAGTATGATTCTGAATCCGCCGGCCATTATTGGCAGTGTACCTGCTGTTGCAACTGGCATCATTGTGCCTGCAGCTTCTTCAGATACTTGTAGTGCAGTTGCTTCTGTTGCTGGCGCTTCTTCAGCTGTCCATCTTGCTACGACTGGGTGATTCTTGACCTTTAGGAATGCTTTGAGTTCGTCGATGCTTTTTGCATCTTCTTCAGTTGCGACTTTGTCAACGAGGTCTGCTGGGATGAAGTCTTTGACTCTTTCTTTGACTTCTTTTGGTACCCATACAACTCGGTTCCAGCCGCCGTCTGCTGCGAAGAATTTTTTGCTTCTCATGTATTCGATGCTCATGCCGTGGAATCCGTCTATTTGTCTTCCGCCTGCTGCTGAGTCTGCGATGGTGCTGAAGGGTAAGCCGTTTACTGTTGCGCCTTTGAAGCTTCTGTGAACGACTGCTAAGCCGTCGACTTCTGGGATGTAGAAGGTTACTGCTTCGAAGCATCCGCATGAAGTGTGTGGGTGGTCGAATGCTGTGTATAGCCAGACTTGGTTAACTTCACCCATGCTGCGTTTCTTTGCTGCTTCGTTAACGCCGGTAAATTCGCCTTTCTCAGCGTTGATCATTTGGCCTCTGGGTATTGCGAAGACTGGGCCTTTTGGATCAATGCTTGCTGAGGCTTTGCCGTCAAACCAGCTGATTGCGCCGCAGTTGCTGTATCTTTGCGGTGTGATTACACAGACGTGGCTTGGGGCGAATGATTGGCATAGTGCACAACCGTAGAATGTGTCAACATCCTCGTCTTTTAGGCCTCTTGCTTTTGCGTCACGTGATTCGTACGCTTGGACGGCGTCAGGATACATTTCGTCAAGTTTTGCCACATCTGTTATGAAGGTAATTTGTGCTTTCTCGATGATTGGCAGTTCAGTCTTGAAGAGTCGATATAGAACTTTGCCGATTGGTTCAAAGCTGTTTAAGCCTTTCGAGAAGGATTTTTTGCCGATGCGTATCCAGATGTCATAGCGCTGGTTTAGGTGCATGAAACCCTCGATGTAATTTAGGTAGCCGTGAATGCGCCTTTCAATGACACCTTCAAGGCCTGCATCAAGTTTTTCGCCTGCAGCTTCAACAAGAATGCCGAATGGGTATGCGCCGCCTTCTTTTAAGTCTTTTAAGTCTGGACCGATGATGGTGATTTTTCCATCGTCAATCTCATTCATGGGTTTAACTTTGGCTAGTTCAAACTTTTGTTTGACTGTGGGTCCGCCTAGTTCAACTTGCATGTCATTTCTTCGGATACGTTCGCCTTCGTAGATTACGCCAACTTCAACGGGTATATCTTTAAACATTGACATTTTTTAATTTCCTCCATCAAATTTTGAGGTCATTACTTTGAGGTTTGCAGCCCACTCTTCGAGGGTTGCGTTTGGGAAAGAAAAGCTTGCATGTACATGGAATAGATTGTCTATTGTCATGGTTCTTAGTTCTGGTGCGAAGTGTTTGAGTCCTGATAGGATGAGTGCTTCCATGTAGTAGGGCATAGCGACCATTATAACGAGGTCTGGGTGGCCTTTGCCATCTAGGCCTTGCCATGATGGATCTCCGACGCGTTGGCCGATTTCCATTGCATTCATGAATGCTGCTGGCTGGTATCCGCGTTTTATGAATTCGCCTACCATGTGGGCTGTTGCGACTACTGGAACTTTGCTTGCGTTTGCGAAGTCTATTAGATATTCGATCAATTGTCGGCCTTCCATGTACCTCTCAGTGGCGTTGCTGCCGACGATGAGAAGGGGGTGGGAGGCTTTTTTGATCAGTGCTACTGCGACTTCGGGTTTCTGTATTGGGGTTGCTTTTTTAGTTGTGGCTACTTCTGCACATTGCCATGGTTCACAAGACATGTTTTATCTCTCCATTTACTCCTTCATTTTTCGGACCATTCTCGGAAGCAGGGTTGGGTCCGGTATGATTGTTTCTTGCCAGTTGTTTGCTTCCAGTATCTTTGTGAATTCGTCTTTCATTGTCATAGGGACATCAGCCATTGTTCTTATGAACAGGTGTAGGTCGTTTGGCATGACGCCTAAGTAACGTTTGCTGAGGTCAACGTAGTGGCTTAGTTTTATGCTGCGTCCTTTCCATGTGTCGTTTGGTCTGATGCAGAGTTTTGCGATTGCAACCATGCATTCCTCCTTAGTTTCTGCTACGTTGAAGAGGTGTTCTGGTGCTGGTCCAACATTTACTTTGTCGCCTGTGCGTGCATCGTAGACCATCCAGTTTTCTGGGTCTTCTTTTCTGCCAAGGAGCATGCGTCTATATTTGCTGCCATGTGGACCGACGAGGACTGGTACACCTAAGCGCCAGAATCCTGCGCCGATTGCTGCGGCTTTCTGTGAGTATGCACCCCAAGCTAAGCCGACTGCACCGAGACGGTTGTGGATATAATCTGCGATTTCTTCGTAGTTGCCCTTAAGTGGACGTTTTGCGAAGATGTTTGCTACTTTGATTGCTGCGCCCGCGATGTGGCTGTTTGCAACGCATGAGCCCATGTTGAGAACTCCTCCAGCTTCGAATCCGCCGGGGAATTCTTCGTAGAGTGTTTGGCCGTCGCTGTTGCGGTAGCTTCCTGCTGACATAGCTGAGCAGCCTGATAATGCAACGATGTATCTTCGGCTTGCGAATTCTCTGGCTATATCATAGACGTCTTTGCCGCCTTTCGGATAGTTGCTGCAGCCTACGATTGCAACGATGCCTGGGATTTCACCAAGAACTATTGGGCTGCCGACATTTCGGATTTCAACGTCTGAGACTTGGCCTCTGCCTGTGCGGCATAGGTTATTTTCTGCGTACATGGCTTTTTCGCCAGCTTTAATGATAAGGCTGTGTATCATGATTTTCTGTGGGCACGCTTCTTCACATCTTCCGCAACCAATGCAAGTTTCATAGAGATCTTCCAGTAGGCTTAGGTCGCCTTTTGCAGCTGCTTTGATTGCTGTTGGAATCGCGTAATCTTGTGGACAGTTGCGTTGGCAAGTCTTGCATTGTGTGCAGGTCTTAGCAATTTCGGTAATTTCCTCTACGCTAGGAAGAGAGCTCTTTCTCTTGCGTATTGGAGCTACTTTTTGAGCGACGCGGACAGCAACTTCGCCAACTTTTTCTGGATCAAGAATGAGTACGCCTTTGACTTTGCCGCTTACTAGGTCAGCGACGATTTCGTCTGCTGGATCATTTGTGCGATTCTTGAAGCCCATGCAGTTCTTTTCTGATGCGGCGATTACTGGAGCGTTAACTTTTCCTGCTTCGTCATAGACATCGGTTCTGACGCATTGTTCGTCGAGAACAACTACGTCTGCTAACCCAGCTCGGATAAATCTAAGTTCCCAACTGATTGGACCGACAATTCTGGCGCGGCTATAGTACCGTGTCATGTCGTGAGAAGTACAACATAAACCGACTACTTCGATTTGTTCGTCAACTTTGTTATCTTTCGCATAGTCGATAATTCCGACTGACGGGACAACGTTATGGCCGATAGTCATTATAACTGGTTTTGTGCGGTCGACGCTGCCTATACCGAGTTTGACGAGCGGTGCTTCTGGATCAGCTTTTGGGTAGCCTAAAGCAGAAATTTGGGCTATGTCGCCAACTTCCATGCCTACGTGGTCAATCATGCCGACGTGGAATGCTTTAGATTCAAAATCTAAGTTGTTGCCTTCTTGACCTGTGTGTCCTACGGCAAGAACCTGAGTGATTTGTTCTTCAACATAAGATAAAACATCCTCCAAGTCACCGAGCGTTTGGGGCTTTATTCCCGTAACTAGCCTAGTGATTGGGGCTTCAACTTTTACGTTTAAGCCTCCAACGTCTATGGGGAACCTGCGCCCATATTTCTCAATTAAATGGTGAACGAGGTGGCGTGAGTGTGCTGAGTGACATGCAGATCCGATCGCACATGCCAACATCACAATTCTTGATGATTGGGTAGCGATGTCTATGCCGCATGCACCGCGTTTTCCAGCTGTCAAGTCGCATTTGCCAAAAGTGCAGAGACAACAAGAGTCACAGTCGGGCATATAAAAGGGCTTGTATTTGTTGAGGAGCTTCATGTCCCAGTCCCTAAGGGTGGTCATGGAGGGCATTGGCGTTGGTCCCATTGGCTCCTCGGTGTAGTTATCATTCATAACTTTGCCGATGGAGACTTCGAGGTTTTTTATGAGACCAGCGTTAGTCTTCATTTCGTCTATTTTTATATTAACGTTCTTAGTGGTCAAATATCTTAACCTCTGTAAAGGTTTAGATAGTAACGCCCTGACACTCTTTTTAAACCTTTCCAGAATTTATTGCTAAAAGTCTGGTGCAGTCCTGAGGAATGGAAGGTTTTTTAAAAATTGTGTAAAATAAATATGGGCTAAAGATAGCCAAGATTTTTCAGGATCGCTTTTACAGAAAGGTAGGCCTTGCTACTTGATGGCAAATCTAGAAGAGACTTCCCATTAAGTACGAACTCGTCTAGCTGGTCGTCAGCAGCAATCTTGCCTAAGAACTTGAAACCTAAATCAACTTCCACTTGCTTGCTTAGTTCCGCTGGAAACCTGTATCCGCCCACCAAATAGAAGTTTTCAAATTTCATGTCAACCTCTTTAGCTATTTTATAAGCACGTCTCACATGGTCTTGCGATTTTTTAGAGTGATCTAAAATGTCAAAGATGTCGTTAACATTTGACGTGATTCGCCTGTTGAGATTTTCAAGACCAGCTGGAGAATCTACTAGCACGTACTTGTAGTTTTTAGTTAAAGATTCCAATGCGCCTTTCAAGGCTGAGTTTGGCATGCAGTAGCAACCTTCGACCCATTTGGTGCCAACTGCCAAGAAGTCAAAATTCGGGCTTTCAAAAAGAGCATTTTCCCAAATGCGACTTTCAATGCGCTGTGTTGGTGGAATACCGACTGTCGTGCCGCCTTGTTCAATAAATGTGCTGACAAGCAATTCGGCAATAGTTGATTTTCCTGCTTCTTTGAGGTCTATACCAAGCATTTCAGCAAGGTTTTGGTCAGGGTCAGCATCAACCAACAAAATCGGTGATTGAGCCGAATTAATTAATGCTTTTGCCATTAAAGCTGTGAAACTGGATTTTCCTATTCCGCCTCGGCCAACTGTTACTAGTGTTTTCACTTTTTTAACCCCTGAGCTTGTTCTGTTTTCTTAATTAAAATCTCACATATATTATCTATGGTTTTGACGGCTTCAATTTCCTTGTTTTTTAGGGGAGTTTCTCCTAGCATATCTGCTTCTATGACTTTTTGGTCGAAAGGTATGAAACTTAGAAGAGGGATGCCGTTTTTTTCTGCGAAATTTGTGATTGCTTCCTTTTGAGCTTCGTTCATGACTCTGTTTCCTACGAGGTATAGTTGCTGCATGTCGGCGGCTTTTGCCATGTCGTATATGTGCTTGGCTATTTCTAAAGGTTTCAAATTTGAGTCAGCAACGATAAGCAGCACATCCACTTGCTTAGCGGTGCCTCTTCCAATGTGCTCTACGCCTGCTTCCAAATCTAAAACAACTGCTTCGTCGCGTTCCACCACTAAATGGCGAAGCAAAGCTCGAATGACAGCGGTTGGAGCGCACATACAGCCAGCACCCATTGATTGCACCGTTCCCATTACAATCAGGCTCGGGCCAAGAGGAGTGGGAACAGCGTACTGTTTAACAATGTCATCAACGCTGAAATTCAAGTTGTAGACACCTGAGTAGCCTGTGCTTGTTTTTGACTCGACAAGGGGTTTATTTTCTGAAATCGGCACGATTTTACGTGTTTCTTCTGCTTTTAAGCCTAAAGTTAACCCCAGATTCGGTGAAGAATCTGCGTCAATCGCAATAGTTTTCAAGCCGCGATCAACAAACCCCTTCGCTAAACCGCCTGCAAGAAGAGTTTTGCCTACGCCGCCTTTACCTGAAACTCCAACCTTCATAATCTCACAATTAAGAATTCTTTTAAAGGTTAATTTACCTTTTCGCCAGTTCCGCAGAAAAGCAGTACACTACTAACCACTTTTTTGTTCAAGCAGTGTTCTTCTTGGGTAAAATCCGAATTGCTTGTAGAAAACATATGCCTGCTCGTTGCCTGTAGCCACTGAAACAATTTTCTTTTTTGCGCCTTTACTGTTCAACCACTGTAGCGCTTTCTTCATTAACGCTGTCCCTATGCCTTGTCTTCTAAAATGTGGGCTGACAAAGATAGATTCAATTTCTCCTGTTGACCACCGATCCATGCTGCTTGTGCAATAGGCAACAGGTTTTCCTGAATCATTTATTGCGATGTCAACTCTGATTTCTCCTCCTAAGGCCTTCTGCAAAATAGCTTGCTTTCGATCGGCAAACGTTAGGGTACTATAGTATTCTTTGAAATGGGGCGAGAGGGTTAGATGATGCTTGTTTAGGTCTTCCCACAGGAACTCTGTTCTATCGATCAAATCCTCGTTTCCGGTTAAAAAGGTAACATTGTTCATGAAGTCTCTTCCCGTTGATATAATGCATGTTTTAAAGCTTCAGCGATAAAAAATTTGCTGAGTAAGATAAGCATAAATTATACGCATGTTGATTTGAAGGTACCGATTCACTGAAAAGCAGTTAAAATGACAAAATGTGTAATATTTGGCTTTTAGAAATCCAAAGCCTAAGATAAGAAATTTAGGGGACTATAGTTTTGAGTTCGAATCTACCAGCAGACAATCAAGCTTTTCAAGACCGATATGTGTTAGGCAAAGACAAATGCGAAGGCTCCAGCCACTTTTTGAGAATCAAGATTCCAAATGGCAGGTTAACCTATACCCAGTTCAAAGCAATCGCTGAACTGTCCAGGTCATACGGTAGGGGATATGCTGAAATCACTGACAGGCAAAACCTGCAGCTGCATTGGATCGAGCTCCAAAATGCACTGGATATTTTCGCTAAGCTGGATTTGATTGGGTTTTCCACTGACCATGGAGGCCAAGGAATCCCCACTGCACATGGCGGCGACGTACGAGCCATCGTAAGTTGCCCAGCCGCAGGCATAGATAAGGATGAATTGGTTGATGCTTGGCCAATAGTTAGGCAGCTTGATAACTTCTTCAACGGCAACAAAGACTTCTTGGACCTGCCCAGAAAATTCAAAATAGCAATAAATACCTGCAGCCTGAACTGCGGAAATCCTGAAAGCCAAGACCTATCATTTACTGCCGTTAAACAGCCGTCGGGTAAGGTGGGTTTTGCGGTTTTTGTTGGAGGAACCGTTGCAGCAGTGCCGGAGCTTGCCAAGCCGTTAAACGCTATAGTGCAGCCAGAGGAAATACTGGACGTTGCAAAGTGTACCGCTGAAATCTTTAGAGATTTTGGAGCCAGAGAAGTTAAGGCAAAGGCGCGTTTCAGGTGGCTGGTTGATGCTTGGGGAACGGAGAAGCTAAGAAAAAAAATTGAGGAAAAAATGGGGAAATCCCTACAATCCTCTGAGCTTAAACATCTACCAAATTGCAAAAAAGAACATACAGGTGTTCAACCTCAAAAGAAGCTTGGATACTCATTCATCAACGTACCAATTGTCAGCGGCGTGTTGTCAAGCGAAAAAATGCAAAAATTGGCCGACATTGCTGAGAAATTCGGCGATGGAGAACTACGTCTAACCCCATATCAAAACATAATAATAGCCAACATACCCAACGGTTCTGTAGACAAAGCACTCAAAAGACTCCAAGAAAACGGGTATCCATCGGCAAATCCATATGTAAAGTGGACAACTATCGCTTGCGCTGGCAACTTTTGTGGAAAAACCATTGACCACCCCAAAAACCGTGCGAAAGAAACCATGGATTACCTTGAAGAACGCTTTGGAGACAATTTAAGGAAGGCAGAGTTGCAGATTAGTTTTAGCGGTTGCCCAAATGGGTGTGCACGCCACTTAACTGCAGATGTAGGGTTACAGGGAACAGCTTTACCATTTGGAGGCAAAAACATTCCGGGGTACAACCTCTTTATTCGAGAAAGCACTGGTACCCCTGCTTTGAGCAGGATAGTTCAAAGAGGAATAAACGGGGAACACGTAAAATTTGCTCTAGCAAATCTTATTGAAACATACTTAAACAGTCATATGAACTTGAGCTTCAGCGAATATTTAACCACAAAAAGCATCGAAGAACTTCAAGCCATCATTAATTCAAAGCCACATCAGAATTGATGTAATGACCAATCAACAAGGGGGCTATGGCAACTTTTAATTCCTCCTTTACGGGTCAAATATCAAGCTAAATACTGGGGAAGACGATTTGACAAGCGCCATCGTGGAGTGTCCACATTGCCATTACAGGTTTAATTACGAATTTATTCCCGCAGCGTCATTCTACTCGATTCGACTGGGAACATTAAGGATATTCAAATGCCCCCGCTGCAAGGATCTTCACAAATTTAATATTACTCACTTTGGAAAAGACCCGTCGCTGCCAACCCATGGAGATAACGATGAAACTGGAATCGGTGTTAAAGTTTGGGCATTACTTCTCGGACCACTGCTTGCCCTGATAATCATTCCCTACATAATACAGTTTGTATTTAGGATATCATTCGCCTTTGCTTTCATCGTTCCGGTTACGCTTGCATTGATCTGGATTGCTGTGTTTACCGTATATATTTACAGGAAAGCCAGTCGGAAAATTGGCGACAATTCAAATTGGGGTTATTAGATGTCGGTTGAGCAGTTTACTTTACAGCCATCCTCATTTACTGGAACAATTGCGCTAATAATTCTACTTGTGATTGGCGCCGCCCTTTTGCTCCTAGCGATTACAACTGGAAGGCGAGCAAAAACAATCAGGCACACTTTTTTGGCTTTATTAATTATAGGTATAGCGGTTATCGGATTAGGGATATGGTTGTTTTTCTCGTCTAACACGCCTTCAACCATAACGGTTGGCTCTGGATATGTAAGTATACAATCACCAATCTTTGACGGCGCAGGCAACATGAACATTACAGCTAACAAAATAGCGTCTGCATATGTTGGACAGATTGGTTCAGGCAATCTAACATTGTCAAAACAGCATGGAACCAATTACGACAACTTTAACGTCGGGTTATTCACTCTTGGAAATGGAAAAACTGCGTACGTTGTATCCGACAATTCTACAGATCTTGTAATTCAACTTACTAGCGGAGAATACGTAATACTCGGCACATCTAACACGAACGCGCTTGCCGAAGGGTTTACACAGTATGTTCACCCATTGACAAGTTGACAAATAGGCACTCAACCCCAAATCCAATAAATTGCCCAGACCTTTAGCCTACCCCGCAAAACCCCAGACTTGTTTGCTGCAAACCACAAAAGACAACTTTCCCAATGTAAATCACCGTATGCAGGGTTTGCAAAAGATTTTTTAATACAAACATTGTTAGCCACTACTCTGAGATGACATCTCATGAAAATACTAAACGAGTTTGTCCCAACACGCAAATTTCTAAAGCTTGCAGACGAAATAAAAGATCTAGTTGACGGATGGAACGTTACTGACAGCGCAGCTGGTTTTCCTGCACCCAGCGGCGTAGTTGTAAGCTGCATCCTAAAGAACAAATACCCAGAAAAATATGTCTGCCCAATCTTCATTCTCCACTATAAAGGACCAGTTGAAGTAGGAGGCTTAGCCCTAGCATCTGACATCATAGGCTTAGATGGCTTAGCAGTCACTATGGGAGATAAACCGGCATACGGTGAACCCATTAAAATGTTACCATCATCTGAGGCCGCGCGAGATTTCATACGTAACACCGTAAAAACCAAGAACCTCAAACTCGGTTGCCTACTTACGGCAAGAGTCTCTGCTGAGGATGCTATAAAACGCGCCAAAGATCCATGGGACTTCATTTACTTTATGAGACTCGAAGACAAATCCTTCCCGATTCTCCAGCAGGTAGCAGCAGAATGCAAAAAGATGAACAAGCCAATCTACGCATACTTCCTAGTCGGCACAGCAAAGAACGTTGAGATAGTCAAAAGGATTGGATGGCCAACAGCCGCAACAATGGATACAGTTGAAGAAAAAGCAGCAAGGCTCGAAGGTATAGTTGATGGCATAATTGCAACATGCGCCGGAGATGCAGAA
Organism: Candidatus Bathyarchaeota archaeon; assembly: GCA_003165195.1. GTDB lineage: Archaea > Thermoproteota > Bathyarchaeia > Bathyarchaeales > Bathycorpusculaceae > Bathycorpusculum. The sequence continues at coordinate 38,505 of PLSP01000053.1, forward strand.
GGCGACAAAGAGATGTTGCAAAAACTACAGAAGTTCAGAAGCTAATCAGCTTCTTCTTATTCTTTTTGGGTTTTTGCTAGCATTTTTTTTGATTTAAAGGCGAAATAAGATAAGCTTTTAAATGTTAATTGTTGTGTGTATTTAGCCTTTAAAAAACGAGGAGACTCTATATATGGACACGATTAAGGTAATTGCTGTTGAGAATCTGCCATTGATCAAGAAGGGAGACAACCTTGGGCAACTCATCGTTGAGGCGGCAGAGAAGCAAAAGACGCCTATTCAAGAAAAAGACATAATCGTAGTCACCCATGTTGCGGTATCTAAAGCTGAAGGGAACATAATTGACCTCGACAAAGTGGTTCCCTCAGAAAAAGCCAAAGAAATATCGAGCTTTACAGGTAAAGACCCAGCTTTGGTTGAAGTTGTTCTCCAGGAAACCAAAGAAATCGTCAAAATGAACAAAAACACAATAATAACTGAAACCAAAAGCGGTGTAATCTGCGCCAATGCCGGAGTAGACCGATCCAACGTTTCAGGCGACAGAAATGTTGTACCGTTACCAAAAAACCCAAATGTCTCCGCACAAAACATAAGAAAAGAAATAAAACATCTGACCGGAGTCAACGTCGCAGTAATCGTTTCAGACACACATGGTCGACCTCTCCGCATGGGAGAAATAAATGTTGCCGTGGGAGTGGCAGGAATCAAACCGATTAGGGATAGGCGAGGCGAAAAAGACTTGTTTGGATATGTTCTTAGAATAAAACAAACCGCCATAGCTGATGAACTTTCATCCGCAGCCGAGCTAGTGATTGGTCAAGCAAACGAGGGAATACCAGCAGCGATTATTCGAGGATACAATTACCAAACAGCTGAAAACACTTCGGCAGTTGATTTGACTCGCCCAAAAGAAAAAGACATGTTCAGATAAATGAAAAATCAAAGAGTCGAAAATATGCAAGTTCAGACGCCGAAACAATTTTTGGAAGAAGTGTTACCGCAAAAATTCAGACGTGAAAAAGCGGCAAACATAGATGTTGTTGCACAGTTGAACTTAACTGGCCCAAACGGGGGTAACTGGGTAGTTACCATAAAAAATCAAACATTAAAGGTGACTGAAGGAACCTATCCATCGCCTACGTTGACTCTGAAAGTTGCTGACAGCGATTTCGTGGATATTGTGAATGGAAAGTCAAGCGCAACTGAGGCATTTTTCTCGGGAAAAATCCGCATTATAGGCGATTTAGGTTTGGCGTTAAAACTAAAGGACACTGGGCTCTTAAACGGAGAATAGCCGTTTGGGGCTCCGATAAACAAAAACCAAGCCAAACAATTTAAGGCAAAAAATAAAAACGCAACAAGACCTATTCAAATTACCTAACGAAGATGATTACGCCACCAACGCTTAATCATCAAAGGCTGGTGGAAAGCATGTCAACCTATGCTATAGTACCTGTAAAAAAACTCTCAAAATCGAAAACAAGGCTTTCCACATTCCTAACTTCTGAGGAACGCACTCTCTTCACCCTAGCCATGCTGGAAGACGTTTTAGGAGCGTTGAAACACTCTAAAGTTAACAAAACCATCATAGTGGGTGCTAACTCAGAGGTTGAATCATTTGCCAAAAATTTTGGGATGATGTTTCTAAGGGAACAGCAAGAAGGCTTAAACCCAGCACTCAACCAAACGACTAAATGGTGCATCCAAAACGGCGCGGAACAAGTTCTGATCTTGCCCACAGATGTCCCAGTTATAACACCAAAAGACATAGATCAACTCATCAAATTAGCATCCAAAAATTCCATAGTCATTTCTCCCTCAAAAAATGGGGGAACCAACGCCCTGTTGCAAACACCACCTGAAATTATAGTCCCCTCTTTTGGAAACGATAGCTTCAACAGACACACTGAAAAAGCAGCAGCAAAACATGTTAAAACAAAAGTCTATGTCTCTTCCCGCATCATTTTAGATATCGACTCTGGAAAAGATTTGTCTATACTCCTCAAGGCTGGAAAACAAACGGGTTCATACCGCTTCCTCACAAAAAGCACATGGGGCAAAGCCCACAATTTAAGCTAACAAACGGTTAAGTCAAACCCATTTTCTTTGCAACTTCAAGGGGCAAGTCGTCATCGCCAATTTTAAAGGTCGCCGGTTCATCAATTTTTACAATAGCCCTCAAATCGTCTGCATCAAGCTCGCAGATAAGTCGAGTTAACTCTTTCTTAGCAACCTCTAAATGCGCCGACAAAGCATCGTTATCCCTAAAGAGCACACCAGCGTAAGCGCAGATTCCCTCTTTTTTAAGAAACCACTCAACCTTCTTAGTCCTAAAGTTAATGTCAAACGTTACAGGCCCAGCCCGGCATGTCTCAGGCTTCACAGCATGCACTGAGCACTTTCCCGTTTTCTTGTCAAAAAGGGTACATAAAAAGTCCTCATCAAACGCGGGGTAGCTGTACTTTTCCTTGACAAAAGGCTCTTTGGAGTCAATTTTTCGTGAGTTTAGGTATTTTTTCAGGATTTTTTTCCTGCGCTTAGAAAGGGGTGGTCTTGCATCCCTACAGCAGACAGAGTTGCATTGGGAACAAACATCAAACGAGTAAGTAACGCCTTTGTTGTCTTCTGACATTTTGGCTGCACCGTTTTTCAGAGGTAGGGTTCATTATTTGATAGGCACTTAATAAGCGTTGAATAAACACTTAAGATTGCTTCAGGGAAATCTGTTTTGTCAGCGCGCCGCTGCACTTTTTCGCGGATGAGATTTGAGAGGCTTCCTTCTTCGATACGCTTTTTAATGAGCCACAGGTAGCTTTTTTCTTCAGCGTCCGCATGCTTCAAAGCTAAATCAAGGTAGTTTTGGCACACCTGTCTTGCAGTTTTGCCGGCTGGATGCATGACCTTAGCATTTAAACCGTCCTTAACAATGTTGTTGAAGTCTCTGACAAGCAACTCATGTGGCAAAAGCTCAGCGTCAGAAGCAATCAACCCTCTGAGGGCTGCACGTATGAAACAGCTCAATGCCACATCAGATTTGACGCATTCTTGTTCATCCATCAGGCGCACTTCAAGCGCGCATCTGTCAAAACGGAAAATTATTCCTCGTGAATTGACCCACTCTCGATCAAGCAGCACATCGCCCGCACCAGCGGCTTCCAAGTCGCGTGAATAACGACCGATGACGTCGTGCTTGTATTGTCCCAGCGAATAGGTGTATTGGGGGATGACTTTGCCTGTGACAGAGGAAATTTCCTTCTGGTTTACCTTGTAGAACTGCAGGCGATTGTCCATGTTAGGTCCGTTTTTTGCCTCGTAGATGGGTGAGGAAGCGGCGATTGCGGGCAGATAGGTGCATAGGTTTGCAAGTTGGTTGTGGATTTGAATGGCGTCTGGTTCTTTTTGGTAAGGGAGGTTTAGGTGGAAACTTTGGATGTTTAGCCAGCCATGTTGGTTGAGGTTGAAGATTTTGCCGTACTCCTCGTAAATGCGTTTGTGATGGTGTGGCCAGATCCCTGTGTCTTTGAGCTTAAGTAGCGGATGCATGCCTGTGCCTAATAGTTGGGCGCCATGTTTCTGCACGATACTATTTAGCGTCTGCACTGCATTCTGCATGGTTTCCTCAAACTCTGCAGGCGACTTAAAAGGGCGATTAGCTTTCACTTCCATTACGTGTAACTGCATTTCCTTTCCAAAGGTGAAGGAGGGCAACTCTACGAAGTTTATGGTTTTTCCGCAGTATGCTTTGATGATTTTGTCACTGATGGGCAATACTTTTAGTTCTTTGTCCACAAGTGAATATTCGTGTTCGGGCCCAAATACTTCAAGCGGTTTGTACGTGCGGGTATACCTCTTTTTTTAAGCCTTTATTTTTTAATGCGAATATGTCATAGTTAATCTTAAATATAACTACGTGAATATCGGGTTTCAGTTAACCTGGTGTTTCATGACCGTGTTGGTCGTCTCCAACTTCGACCTAACCCCTAATCTTCAAGTAATGAAGCCCTCAACGTTTCTAGAGTCCACAATCAAAGAAGCAACACTCAACCTAAACAACGAATACCGCTACATGAAAGCGGGCTATTACGTTTCTATGCACGCAGAGGTGCTGGGTAACCACGTTATCCCCTCTTGCGAAGATATCATCGACTCCAGCAGAACCCCTATTCTTCTTCTTAGAGCAGCCAGAGCAGGCGTTCCCACTCTACCGTTCCTTGTCACAGATTCAGTTAAAAAAATAACCGATGAACTTGGGTTTCCAGTGATTCTTTTCGCGGTAAATCCCTTCATATACGACGGCTTCAAAGTCGCCAACAACAAAAGTGCGCTGTACCGAGCCATGAAAAGCTTAGGCATGAACTACAAATTCGCCGTGTGTGCACAGCCCCTCAAAGGCGAACTCTTGACGGTTAAAAGCTTCTTTGGCAAAACCCAAAATCTAGACGCCCAGGTCCAAGAAATCGCAGACCATGTTTATACAATCTTCAAAATCCCGATTTGCAAATTACACATACAAAAATCCGTCGATAAAGCTTATTTGTGTGGACTGCAACCCGTAGAGAGAGAGGAGCTTTCCGAGAAAGACTTGCAAAAAATATCCAAAGAGGTCATGCTCATTTCTGAGCAGGGTGAACCCTTCGGTGTCTAAGATCGCGTGTTTTGTTGAGAAATACAATTTTTCTGATCCCCGCGAGGAAGGCGCTCTTGACAACTTCAAGCTTGCCGCGGAGCAGTCTGGCAATCAATTCAGTTTCCTTTTCCGGGAAAACATCTCTGATGTCTCCAAATATGACGCCGTTTTCATTAGGGCAACGACTGACCCGCTTAATACGGCTTATGTTGTCTCCAAAACTGCTTGGGAACTGGGAATGAAAGTAATCGACGACCCTGAGTCCATAACCATCTGCGGAAACAAAATCCATCAGTATGCCCTCTTCGAAAAATACAATGTTCCACACATACCCACCGTCTTTTTAAACAAGGACGAACTGCACCACAAAAAAATCAGCGATATATTCGATGAACTGGGAAAACCCGTTGTCATAAAAGCACCTTACACGAGCTTCTCCCGGTATGTGGAGAAAGCCGCCTGCGAAACAAGCTTCCGCGATGTCGCCAAACGATTCTTCAAAAAATCCGACGTTTTAGCAATCCAAAAGTTCACACCAACCGCCTTTGATTGGAGAGTCGGCGTCCTAAACAACGACGTACTCTACGTCTGCAAGTACATGATTCCCAAAGGCAAATGGAAGCACGGCGCCAAACTCCGAGGCAAACCGACTGTTGTTTGGGGCAGAACCGTGAGCCTAAGCAAACGAGAGATGCCGCCACGGCTACGGGAAGTCGCGGTGAAGGCGTGCAGCGTGGTGGGCAAGGGACTCTACGGCGTAGACCTCAAAGAGGTTAACGGTGAATATGTTGTGGTGGAAGTTAACGATAACCCAAGCATCTACGCGGGCTACGAAGACTCATCAGACCACGACATCTACCAGCGAATCATTACCTACTTATCAGAATAGCATCGCCATTTTCGACACATATTTATTTTAACGCTCATTTTAGTCCCAGTGCACAGGAGACCAGTTGTCATGCAACATGAACCGCATAAAATACCCGTTAAAGATTATGAGTTTACCGAGAAAATGACGGTTGATGAACTTGTCAGCCAGATGGATGCTGCGTGGGGCTTCACAGCAGGCAAGGTTGCCACGGGAGTAGGCATAATGGAATCTATGATCAACGACAAGGGCTGCGTCAAATTCCTCTCTTTCCCCGCCGACATCATTGCGACGGGCACACGTGGAGTGATTCGCGAACTGGTTAAACGCAAACTCGTTGATGTCATAATCACCACATGCGGCACCTTAGACCATGACGTAGCACGCTGCTGGAAAGACTACTATAAAGGCAGCTTCATAATGAACGACTCCAAACTACACCAAGAAGGCGTAAATCGACTCGGAAACATCCTAGTGCCCAATGACAGCTACGGCATTATCATCGAAAAGAAAATCATAGGGTTACTGGAAGAACTTTACAAGGAAGGCAAACAAGAACTTTCTACTACCGAACTGTGCCGTGAGATCGGCTTGCGTTGCTGCAACGAGAGCTCGATTCTTTATTGGGCAGCCAAAAACAATGTCCCAATCTTTGTGCCGGGCATAACCGATGGCTCCGTTGGTTACCAACTCTGGTTTTTCAGCCAAGATCATCATAACTTTAGAATCAACCTGCTAAGAGATGAAGGCGACCTCAACAACATCGTTTTCGATGCCAAAAAAAGCGGCGCCCTAATCGTAGGCGGAGGCATCAGCAAGCACCATACGATCTGGTGGAACCAGTTCAAAGACGGCTTAGACTACGTGGTCTACATCAGCACAGCAGACGAATGGGATGGCAGCCTCAGCGGCGCTCGTCCCCGAGAAGCGGTTTCATGGGGAAAAATCAGTGAAAAAGCCAAGCGAATAATGATTGAAGGCGACGCCACAACAATCATGCCGCTAATGACTAGCGCATTAATCGACAGGCTAGGCAAAAAGAAATAAAGCCAATTTTAAAACGAGAGAAAACTGCTTTCAGCCTTCATGACTAATCACAATGACTTTCCAGAGGCACAGAGCTTTCACCGCTATCGTCAAGTATCTTTTGTACGGCTTTTTCTATTCTGTTTATGTCTTCTTCACTTGGTCTAACCATGTGGTCGCCGTGGTACCAAGTAGGCGTGTGGTGAGGTGCAGCTCGAATGTACTTGCCTGGAGCTGAGAGTAAGCCTACGCATTTAAACTTGAGATGTTCCAGCTCCAGTTCAAGCAGTTTTAATGCTGGAATGGCTTCTTTCGGCCCTAGATGTGCACCTGCATATGTGACAAAAGCTAAGCCGAGCTTTGGTCCAGGAACAACCTTTCCGTAAGCAACCCAGCCTGCTCGACGAGAAACAGTTCTCATTACATCAAGAATTTCGTCGGGCGGTAATCCCCATATAACAAGCGAGCCCACGCACAAAAAGTCGTAATCTTCGAATTCAAACGGTGGAGTCTCCACATCGAAACCTTGTTTGACATTGAAACTGTCACACGTCCAGCTGTTCCTTAGGAATACTTCCCGAATGATGTTGGCTACTCTTTCGGTGTTACCGGAATATGAGGTATAGATTATAAGGCACCTTTTCTGCAGGGTCCTCGTTTTCTTATTTTGCTTTTCCATTGTAATATATCATTTCTTTTGTAAAGTAGATGAAATAAGTGAAGTATATATCATTAAGCTGACATGCAGAACAGCTAGTTACCTGAAGGATACTAAATAGTTAAAAACTAACGTTTTAATTTCTAACCGTAACTCTTCATTTTACGCC
>PLSP01000001.1 GCA_003165195.1 Candidatus Bathyarchaeota archaeon
CGGCATAGACCAAGCCAACAAAATCAGAGCCAAAATCAACGCCGCAAAACAACTTTCAATGTTTTTAGATTCTATGGAATTTGAGAAGGAATATAGGGAAAAAATATTCGACTTACTACAGAAAACGGAAGACGATTCCCAACTGATTCAAGAGCGGGCTTTAAAATGCATAGAAAAATCTATGGAGAGTATAGCGAAAAATGACGAGTTAAGCAAAAACTTCTTTGATAAAGCCTTAAAGTCATTAGATGCTTCCGATGCGAGAGACAAAGAACTTAGCGAACTTGTTAAACAACTTGCCATAAAAATTGATGCCCGCTCGAAAGAAAGGCACGAATTAAAAATGCAACTTCTAAGAAAAAGCGAGGCTGACTAAACATGTGCATGGCGTATCAATGGAATTGGGAAGAGAAATTTCGGCAAGAAGACGAAATTATTGACGATTTAGAAAACTTACGGGACAACCTACCCGCACAAGTCGCTGAAGAGTTAGACGCTGTTTGGCAATTGATTCGGGAAAAGGCTGTTGACCTTTGCCCGAAAGAGTCGGGGGCACTTGCCTCAAGTATCGAGTTAGAGAGCGAAGGCGGAAGTGGCACGGTTAGCGCGTCTCAAGGTGCCACAATTTATGAAAATGCTATATTTTGCGGTAATGATTCAACTTTTAATTTCGAAGGTCAACCTACCTCTCAATACGCTCAAGCTGTACACGATGGGCATATGACCGCATCGGGTGAATTTTGGGAAGGAACACCTTTTCTTGAAGATGCCTTAGACGCTTATGAGTCAGAGTTGGATTTGACTGTTCAACGTGGGCTATCAGAAGTTTTAGGTGATTAAATGTTGACGGAAAACGAAAAGAAAACTTTGTGTTGTTTTGCGATATTCTTGGCAACTTTCTATACGATGCTCGAATCGCAAGAGGCGAAAGAGGAATTTCTGAGGGAACTTGATGGAATAAAACATAAAGTTTTTGATGATATGAGCAAAAAGGCGTATGTAACATGAACGTACAAGAACACGAACAAAAACTTATGCAAATAAAGGAACGATTCATAGCGGGCACTTTGAGCCGTAACGAATTAGAAACCCAAATGGCTGAATTATTGGGAGAAAACAACTTAGCTTATAGATTGAAAGATAGGCTTTTGCAACAAGTTAACGAAAAACTTAGCATGAAATTAAAGGAACGCTTGAGCACACGGGAATTTTTTATGAGGTGTGACGACTTAGAAAACCAAATTATACAGTCGGGTTTTCCATTCGTATTTTTCCAAGATGAGGCATCGCTTAAAGAAATTGAGGCAATTAACTTAGGCGTAATTGACTCAAAAACCCTTATGTTATGCGTTATTTCGGCTTTAAAGGAATATATTGACAACGGATTGGAAACCGACCCGAAAGCGGTTTTGCTTCATGGTTTATACTTGCAGTTGAGGAACGAATTAAAAGCCATTTTGCCGTTTCAGTCCGACTGTGAGGACGGTTTTATCGAGTATTTAGCCTCAAAAAGTGAGAGGGTTGAGTTAGAAAACGCACGGCAAACGGGTAATGTGTGTCTTGTATGCGGTAGTCGTGAAATTCACAGTAAGGGCAAAGAATGGATTTGCGAAAACGGTCACCGTTTCCGTAAACATTAGTCTCAGTCACGGAGTAAGTTTCTCACTATTTGACCCATAACAGGGTAAGTTTGGGGACTTCCTTTGCATCACAATGGTCACATCCCCCCAGCTTTCCTTTTTCGAGTAATTCCATTAACAAAAAAAGACGCTTTGGCAAGTTATTTTTTATTGCGGTCACAACATTAAGAGTTTAGCTTTATCAAATTGAACCAAGTTGTTTTACGACACGATTTTAAAATTCTTATTATGACTTAATAAAACTTTTAAGCTGATTGCAGTAGAAACAGATTTAGGTGGACACTCGCGAAAAGCTTTCCTTATTATAATTCCAGTCATAGTTCTTCGTATCATAGCTATCAATTCTCAATTAGCTTTTGCCGATTCCGAAACATTTCCTTTATCGCCCATGCAAACAATTGTAAGAAACGTGGAACTACAAGCTAATGAACAACTCGAAGGTTCTTTTTCAGTTAGCAATCTCCAATCTTGGCAAGATGTTTTAGGAGACACCCGTTCATACTCGGTTTCAGTCACAATTCTTGACCCAGAAGGACAAGTTATTGAGAGTTACACACAAACCACTGGTAACTCGTTTGACTATACGGCTTTTTATTCAGGTGTTTACACAATGCAATTTACCTGCGGTTCTGAATATTTAGCACCGTCAGGAATACCAAACCCAGAAGTAACTCTAAACTACAACGTAGTTTCAGCAAACCAACAAACACAAACCGACCAGCCGAACTTATCAACGGCGAATAATGCCGTGAATCCAAGAACTCTTGGGGTAATAATAATAGCAGCCTTCGTTTTAATGGGTATTGTAGTAATCGCCGTTTTAACTAAAAAAGGAATACTGAGGTCAGGTACAAAAAATAATTAGATTTGGAGACTATCCATTTAACGATAATAAGTCTTAAATCTGGAAAGCGTATAAATAGCGTTAAGGTAAAAAATGAGTGAAATATTGGGATATGGTGAAGATGCCCTTACACTATGGGCATTGAAACATCATATATCTAAAATCTTGGAAGAGTTTCAGGACAAAACCCCTATCTCGGAATGCATAGCGTTTTATAGACCGAGTTTCGGAAGACATGGAAAAGAGGGCAGTTCAATTTTTGGAGAATTTGACGCTATACTTGCCTCAAGGAAAAATATTTACTTGATAGAAAGTAAATGGGATAATCTTTCAGAATTTAAGAAGGAAGACATTATTCTCAGAAAAGAACAAACTGTAAGGCATGAAGTCTTTTCGTGGTATCTAACACATTGGAACAAAGATTATAGTAAGTGGCAATCCTTCATAAAAAAATATCAAAAAGACTTTAAAATCGAAAATGAAAATAAGACTATTGCTCCAAAAGGCAGTTTACTTTCACGAAATCTTGAGTTTATCTTAACCAAATTGCAGGAGCATTGTGAAAGTTCTTTGTCAGAAGCCAATATTAGAAATGTGTTATTGTTCTTTTATGATGTTGAAAAATCTAAGCCACCAACCAAAACAAACAAAGGTTTCAAAACAATACCCATTGATTACAGCAAAGAAATTAAGAGCAATTTCATAGCCTTATAGAACTATCTTCCATTTTTTGAAATATCTTTTTTAAGCGACTTTTCCGATGGTCAAAAGTCTTAAATCTGCACAGCGTAGAAATAGCCTAAACATGACAAAAACGGAATAGTATTAATATTTAGAGGCTGTCAGGTTGTAAGACTCCTCAGAGGCTTGGAATGATAAACGAAACCAAGATGTTTACCTGTAAAATATGCGGTGAGACTAAACCATTAGAGGGATTTTACACCAACAGTAAGGTAGATAAAAACAAACCGTATCAGTTAGTTTGTCGAATCTGCTATCAAGCAATCAGAAAGGCGAGAGAAAGCGGTAATCCGCTGAATATTAAACCAACAATTCCGAGGGGAGACAAACGTATCAAATCAGTTAACCGTGAACCCGCCAAGTTAACGTGTTCGATAAGCGATTTCCACGAGTTTTTGGGAGACAACATTAAAAATTATATACCCTATCTCACAGTAGGAGAGAGACGTAAATTAAACCACATTTGTCAGAAATGCGGAAGAGAAGTAACGCAGTTAGATTCAGCACACGTTCATGGACGAGAAAGACCACAAGTTATTGAGGATATAATTAAAAAATATACTATCGACGATAAAAAGCAAATTATTCAAGTTGATTTACATAAAGTTATAGATGAAATAATTGAAGCTAATCGACCTATCAAAAATAACTTCCGTTTTTTATGCAAAGAATGCCATAGAAAATACGACAATTACCTTTTTCACCTTGACTGTTGTGAAAAGAAAAAGNNCCTTAAAAATGGAAAATGGAATTTAATACAAATATCTCAATTTAATAGTCAGGATACTTCATTATCTCTTAACCGTGATTTGGTGCAAAAAGGCTTTTGCAAAAACTTAAATCTGAAAAGCGTACAAATAGACGAATTGAGGAAAAGCAAAATGCCCGAAAAGAAGGAAATAATGGTTGAACATAAAGAAATAATTGTTAGTCGTGGTTTTGGCGATGGCAAAATTGATATACGCATATCCTACAGAGACCGCATTGAAGAAGAATTATTATTAAATTTAGATGTTGCGGAAAAACTGATTAAAGCATTGCAAGAAGCAATTGAACAGAAATATTTTGCCCCATATAATGAGACAATCTCAATATAATTGCGTTTAGGGTTTAAGGGACGTCAACGTAGTACACATTTCTGCATTTTTCACAAGTAATTTTGTATTGTGCAACATCCACGCCTATTTCAGGTATTTCGGGAATTTCCAAATCAAGACTCTGTCGGTATCCGCATCTTGGGCATTTTGCATTCA
>PLSP01000063.1 GCA_003165195.1 Candidatus Bathyarchaeota archaeon
ACCACGCCGACTGCAAGCCCTACCATAAACCCCACACCATCCTCGTTGTCGGCACCCAATATAATCGCAACCCCTTCACAAAGCACAAGTTCAACTCCATCAGTTTCTTTGACTGCTCCCCCTTCTTCCGAGCCTTCAAGTCAACAAACGAGTCAGACTCAGCCACCCACTCAATCCCCAACTGCATCAGCATCAAAAAAAGAGTCTCAGCTTAATTCTGACCTTCTTTACTACATATTGATCATTATCATGTTCATTGGATTAGCCACTAGTGCCATAGTTTTACCTAAAAAGAAGCAATAAAGCCTCTCACAATTTATATGCATTCATTTGAAGAGAAACTCAGCGTAAGAATAAAGATCTAATCATTAAATATATCCTAGAAAAACCGTTTTTCAAAGTCTATTTTTATGGTCAAGATAACGCATTTTAGGTCCAAAAGTTCTTGATTTTGTAAGAAATAATTAAACCTATTCGTGACGATTTCTTTTTTCTTAGCAGTTTGCCATTCGAATATGAGCAGCAACAGGTGAAAAGACATTCAAAATTGCAAAAATGTTGTTTAGCTTTGTTGATGAAAAGATGAAGATTGGTGCCGATAGAAAAGTTTCAACGTGGTTTTTTGCTTGCTGGTTCCATTGTTGAAAAGTAGACGTGCTGTTACGCGTGTTTTAAAGAATTCTTATACTAGAAAACTAATTGGTAAAACAGGGGAATCTATTGAACCGTCCCGAGGGCTACACTTCCGAAGCAGTTTTGGAAAAGGAAGAAAAAGCTAAAAGGGTAATCAAGGGATGCGTGAGGGAAAACGGTTTTTACGCCAGTACGCAACGCTATCATGAGTTATGGCTCAGAGACTTAGTCTATTCGGAGGGTGTGCTGCTCAAACTCGGATATCAAAAGGAAATCAAAAACCATTTGTCTGAATTCATGAAGCTGCAGCGTAGGAACGGTCAGATGCCCACCGTTATCGATTTGACCTATAGTAAATTGATTCGCCAAAGGTATCAGTCCTGCCCATGTGATACGGAAATTCTTTTTGTCATAGCAATGTGCAAATACGCCGAATTTGCTGGCGACCAGTTTTTCAGAGAAAAAGGGGCAACTGTGAACTCTTGCGTTAAGTTTATCGAGAACAAACTCGATGAGCACAAGTTTATCTCCGGCATGGACTGGAGAGATGCGATGCCCAATTACAAAGGAAAGGTTCTCCTCGCAAACCAGATGCTTCTCGCTAACATGTATGAATTGCTTGGAAGCTCTGAAGATTCAAATTTAGTCAAAGAGAATGTAAACAAGTTCTTTCTTTCAAAGAACTTTGGTTACTATGCGGATACAATCTACTGGTAAGACGGCGAATTGAAGCAGATCACCACTTTGACAGCTTTGGAAACGCTTTAGACATCATCAATGGTAGCTTCGGAAAAAGTTTCCAAAGGTATCCTCAACGGTTTTAATAACGCAAAAACCCCCTTTGGATACAGAAACATCACGCCATACTATGAGTACAACAGGGCAAAGCTTCTGGCAACATGGTGTCTCATGTGTGGCGTAACTAACGGCGCTTTTCTTAGAAACAGTCCGGGCTTGTATCAGAATTCAGCAATATGGCCATTTGTCGAGATTAGGGCGTGATTCATGCACTAAAAAAAGCTGGAGGCCAACAGCGAAGCAGACGCTGCAATCAAGCTCCTGATTGAACGGCAAAGCTTCAACGAGTTTTACAATCCAACAACAGGGGCGCCAGGAGGCAGTAAGGGGCAACTCTGGACAGCGGCAGCTATTCTTTTGGCAATTAATTTTCCAGATTTGGGCAACAAAAAGTATCAAGACTTAATCTATAATGAATTCGACTCCACTATACAGGGATAGGGGTCTAGTATTTACATCAAAGTTCTATAGGTAAATATAGCTCAGCCCTGCAGTTCTCCGAGAAAAGAGTAGGAGGGAGGGGTCTACTATTTGTAACTGTTTTCCATCTTCAAATAGGCGAACTGAATTAACCAACGCCATGCCTCATAGGGGGATAGGGGTCTCAATTTTACATCAAGTTTCTATAGGTAAAATGGGAACAGCCGCAAAAATGGCGCTACATTTTTTCTGGTGCAACCACACCAATCAAGGTTAAAGCGTTGTACATTACAATTCGAATAGCTTGCGTCAAAGCCAAACGTGCATCGACAAGCCCTTCAGACTCAGCCTTTAGCACTGGCAGCGCGTTGTAGAATGTGTTGAATTTGTCAGCTAATGCGTTTGCGTAGTCGGCGATGAGGTTTGGTTTTAGGTATTCTGTGGCTTCAACAAAGATGTCTGGGAAGCTTGCCAGATTCAAAAGTAGTTCTTTCTCAAGTTTTTCGGTTAGCAAACTGTATGCTGGCTGATCGGGTTCTCGTGCAGCTTTGCGTAGGATGCTGCAGGCTCTTGCATGCGTGTACTGCACGTAGGGTGCACTGTTAGTTTCAAAGTTAAGCACACGTTCCCAAGTGAAAACCACAGGTTTAGACGAATCTACATCGACAAGTGCATAGCGCACCGCACCTAACCCGACAAAGCAGGCGATGTTTCGTTTTTCTTGTTCAGATAGCTGTGGCGAGCGCTTCGAAACCTCTTCGTATGCCCGTTCAACCGCTTCGTCTAGAACTTGGTCAAATGTGATGTAGTGCCCTCGGCGACTACTCATCTTGTACCCGGGCAACGTGACTAGGTTGTAGGCAAAATGCACCAGGTTATCGGCTTGTTCGCCGCAGCCTAAGGCGTAGAGCGCAATCTTAAGCTGCAATTGTGCAAGCGACTGCTCCATGCCTATCACGTTAATGACTTTCTTGGCATGTTTAAACTTCCAAAGCGTGTAGGCTATGTCGCGGGTAGTATACAGCGTGGTGCCGTCAGCTCGCCCAAGAGTAAGCGGAGGAACCTCGTTGTTCTCGTTTAACCCCAACTTGCCCCGTAAATCCAGAACCCTTGCAACTTTGTCTGCGTCAAACTCCCAAACCCCTTTCTCGTTGTAGACAAACGGGGAAGTTTTGAGCTTCTGCATGACTTCGCTGACTTGAGCGGTCCAGACAAAATCGCTTTCCCAGTCCCAGCTGTCATAGGTGACTGAAACCCGCTTCATAGTTTGCCTAAAGCCCTCGAGGCACAGGTCGCTTACTTCACGGATCAATTGCTTAGCGTTAGGTTCATCATTCTCGTAGGCGCGGTTGAGCCGATTGATTTCTTCCTCAGGATTCTCATCTTCGCCAATTTTAGCCATCAACGCTTCAAACAAAACCGGGTATTTTTCTTTAAGCTCCGATGCAATGGACATCCATTCGTCAATTTCTTTGTTTGCTTTAACCAAATCGTCAGTGGACTGCGCTGCAACGGCAAGGTCACGTGCTCGTTTGAGGCGGTTTATTTCGACAAGACAGCTGGTTACAGTGTAAATTTTGCCTACGAAAAGGTCAGATTTCTCTGTTGGTTTGGGTCTGCCCAACTTATCGAACCCGTAAGCCACAACAGAGGATTGCCGGCCTACATCGTCGATGTAGTAGTGACGAGAAACCTCGTGTCCTCTGCATTCGAGGATGCGAGCTAAGGCGTCGCCAAGCATTGGGTTACGTGCTTGTCCGATGTGGATTGGATGCAGCGGGTTAACGCTGGTGTGCTCAACTATAATTTTAGTTGGCTTATCTGCTTTGACAAAGCCATAATCATTCTTTAACTGCTTAACAGATTCAAGCGTTAAAGCAGAAAACTTTTCGAAGTTAACGTGAAAATTAATGTAGCCAGCACCTGCAGTTGTGACTTTGGTGATAAGTTTGAAGTTTGATTGGTCGACCGCGTCAACAAGGAGTTTGGCAAGATCTAGCGGTTTCTGGTTTAGTTTTTTTGCCAACTCGAAACACAGCGAGGAAGCCAACTGTCCGTATTCAATGTTGGGCGTTTTGCTGAGCGTGACGTTTGGCGCTTTTATTTCAGGTAGAGCTTTCTTTATTGCCTCCGCTAATGTGGTTTGGCATTCTTGGCGGAATTGGTCGAACGGGTTTTTTGAAGTCATCAAGTGCTTTTTCTCCGAATATGGTGGTGGCCTATTGGGTTAAATTATAAAAGCCAAAGCCTCTCTTATCTGTGTAATGGATACTGATGCAGACAAAAATTGTTTTTTCAGAAAAATGTTTAGGCTACGGTAAATGGCACGTTGAAGGCCCTCAACGAATCAAAGTGGCTTCCGACATTTTACGTGAGAAAGGTTACGAGTTTTTAGAACCCACACCTGCAAGTGAAGATGACTTGTTATTAGTCCATGACTTTGAATACCTTTGGAACGTAAAGAAGGGTCTAATTGAAGACACTGATACACCTGCCTACGATAACATCTTTGAATACGCCCGGCTATCAGTCGGGGGCGCCCTCTTAGCCAGCCAAATCGGCGGGTTCTCACTAATGCGTCCTCCAGGGCATCACGTCGGCAGAAACGGCGCAGCCCTTGGCGTCTACACACGTGGTTTTTGCTATCTAAACAACATCGCAATAGCCGTTAAGAAACTTGGAAAGCAAACGCTAATTCTGGATGTCGACGGTCATCATGGTAACGGAACTCAAGAAGTTTTCCAAGGCGACGAAAAAGTAACTTATCTTTCCCTTCATCAATCCCCAAATTACCCTGGAACAGGTTCGAAATCTGAGGAAAATACCATCAATTTCTTTCTACCACCCGATGCCGGAGGAAAACTGTATTTAGAGACGCTGGATAAGGCGCTGCAGCAGGTTGATTTTAGCAAGTTTGGGTTGGTAGCGGTTTCTGTTGGTTTTGACACTCATCTGGGCGATTTAGCGTCTTTAGGTTTAGTTGAAAAGGACTTCTGGGAAATCGGCAAAAGGGTTGCTTCAATAAGAAAACCTGCCTTTTTTGTTCTGGAAGGCGGTTACCATGGTGAAAAAGTCGGGTTAGATATTGATAGTTTCTTGAGGGGTTATGAAGAAAACAAATAAGGAAAGTTATTTTTCTCTTTGCTTTTCTTTTTGTTCATTTGCCTTCTTGTTTAGCTTTTCAAGAGTCTGCGTGACTTTTTCGGATCTTTTCTCGGCGACTGCTAGCAGCGGCTTCCAATCTCTGTTCTTAGCTAAAGTGGATAACTGTTCGCATTGTATTGGCAGTTTTATTAGTGCTTCGTTGAACCGGTTGTCTGCAGCTTCGTCAGATTCAACAATTTCTAAGGCGTCTTCTGGGCATGCTTCCTTGCATTTAGGTTCCCCTTCGCAGAGGTTGCATGCAATGGCTTTTCCTGAGTCTGGGTTAATAGTGATTCCGCCGTGTTCGCAAGCTTGGACACACCAGTCGCATCCTTTACATGCTTTATCATCAATTATCAGTAAGCCTGTATCTTCAGCTTGTGTGATTGCACGTTCGGGGCACGCTTTAACACATCTTGCATCTTTGCATCCTCGACAGGAAAGAGCGAAGTTGAAGACGGGAGTCATGCGGACAACTCGGATTCTGGAGCGCATCGGATTCCAAGTTGCTTCACCTTTCTCTATGGTGCAGGCGTACTCGCAGATTCCGCATCCAATACATTTGCTTGGATCAACGGAAATGAATTTTCTTTTCTGTTCGGTTTTAGCGGACATTTAGATAACCAAACCTTTTGCTGGTGCTAGAATATGTCTGTGCGTTATTGCCTTTTAACCGTTACTTAAGAAAAACGGTTTTTTGATGGAAAATGCCCCTTGCAACATCCTAAGTTGAGGTGCTTTTTGCTTTGCTTGGTTTCATTTTTACATGTATTTTGATTGTAAATACTAAACCGTGTTCCCGTTGGAGGCAGGCTGGTTTGGTCTTGGTATTTACCCGATGAAATTAGGTTGTAATTATTATCACTATAGGCTGGTTTGGGTTCGCCTTTTTGATTGTTGAAATCTGTTTCAAATAGTAGACCCCTCTCCCATCTTCTTCTCTGAGGCAACTTTCAAGATCTGCTATTCTTGTGATTGAATTTAATCGAGCTTAGTCCAAGGAACGTTCAGAACGCTCAATTCATAAAATAATTATAGACAACCTGACATCTAGCAGACGCAGTAGATGAAGATTAATGCCAGCGTTTAACCAAAAATCTATGTCAAAGCTTACCCCGAAAAAGTTGCTATTTTTGGCAGCAATTGCCCTGTGCAGCTTATTATTCTATGCTTTAGGAGTTGTAACGGGCTTTTTTGGATCGCCAGAGTTTTCATTTTTTTGGGTGGTAACCAATCAAACTGGCTACGACATTGGGTATGCTGTTTTAGCCAGTGTAACAGTTTCAGGCGTAATTATTTCTGCTTACTATCTTCTCAGGAAGTTTAATGTGAAATATGAAGCAGTGTGTTCAAAGCAAAAGATACTTGTGATTTCAATTTTAACGGTGTACGGCTTAATTTTCTATGCGGTCGGCATCGCCACAAACTTATTCGCAGCACCTATGTTCTCAATGTTCGGGATAATAAGCCGCCAAACCTCATACGAACTTGCATACGGCGTCGGAGGAGCAGCAATCACATTCAGCATAGCGATATTAGCAGTCTATTTCCTTAAAAATTGAAAAAACATTTTCCCAAAGCCTACGTGTATTCAAAGTGGCGCATTAAGTCAGCGTTCGACAAAGACAAACAGACAACTCCGACAGCACCCCTCGTGTCCAATTAAAAGATGCGCTTCAAAAAAGGCGATGCCACGCGTCCCTTTTTACCTATAGAAAAACCATGTAGATAGTAGACCCCTATCCCTCCTGCCTTTTCTGGGGACAGCAGGCTCAACCATATTTACCTATAGAAATCCTATGTAAATTGTAGACCCTATCCCCTCTCAACGCTCCGGTTGCATGGGTTAAAGGGCGATGCTTTGAACGCCTATTTACCTATAGAAAGTTGTTGTAAATAGTAGACCCCTCCCTCCTATAGAGAGAGCGTGCAGGTTAGAACATTTTACCTAACGAAATTCTAAGCAAAATGTAGAGCCCTTCCCCTCTTTAGGTTAAAGTGTGGCTCTGCTCTTTTTGTGGTTGTTTTCACCAACAAAAAGTAGGCCCTCCTTCAGAGCAAGACAGCTTGACTTTTTGAATGAAAAGCAATCTTATTTATGCGCTTTTATGTGATAGGCTGATTTAGCAAAAGCAAATCTTGCCGTACAGAACCTTGACTCAAATGAGGTGCACAAACGATTATGGCGCAACGACTTCGGAGCATGTTGTCTCAAAAAAGCTTAAATTTTATTTAGGCAACGATAGATGGAACAAAATGTCAGAAAACAAACCCCAAAACGCAGAGCACCGGAGACTAGTAAAAGCATTGATAGAAGAATTAAAACGGCAAGGCTTCGAAATAACAAATGCGGAGTTTGAAGGCTACCAACCATGCCCCGAAGTGGAAGAATTAGTTCCCACCGTCAAAGGGTACAATCGCAAGAAAGAATATGTTGTTTTTGGAGTAGCCGCCACTTGCGATGAGTTAGGCACTCAACAAACTGAAGATCAATTCAAGATGTTTTCAAGCAGGTTTATGCGAAGCGGAAAATCCCATGGGGCAGCAGCTCCTTTCTGCATTGCAATAAGCAAAGGCTGTGAAAAACAATTAGAAACCTGCCTAAAAACGCTCCAGCTAGACCGAAAAAAGAATATTTTCCTTTATGCCTTCTAAAAAAGCTCTTTTTTCCTTTTGCAATGCCATAATTGCCCGTTTTTTGCGACAACAAATTTCATATACAAGCCCATTAACATAAAACGAGGTGCACAATAATGAGCGACACATACTTCAAAAAGAAACTTGAACCAATCAAAGTTACAAAACAAAAAAGTGTCTCGCAACTTCTAAAGGAAATGAGTAAAACCGCCTACCAAGGGCGGAAACTAGGCGAGGCCGTTGATGTTTGGGAAAATATGCTTAAAGAAAAAGAATTAGTTATTGCAATGGGCTTTGCAGGCTCCATGAGTACAGCTGGGCAATGGACAATTATCAATTGGCTTATGGAAAACCGTTTTATTGATGTGTTGGTTTCCACGGGCGCAAACGTGTCCGAAGACATCGTGGACGCAATGGGCTTAGGCTACTATCAGGGCAGCCACATGGTAAACGACGAGCAACTGCTTCACGACGACGTCAACCGATACTACGATGTCTACGGCAAAGAAACTGACTACCGCAAAATGGAAGAAGTCGTCACAGACTTCGTCATGACGTGCAAACAAGACTACAACTACACCTCAGCAGAATTCCTCTACCTCCTCGGCAAATACCTTGGCAAGAAAAACATTCCTGCTATCTCGGCAGTTGCAGCCGCCAACGGTGTACCTATTTTCAGCCCAGCCATGGTTGACAGCGCCTACGGAGAAACCTTCCTGTTAGCCAAAAATCAAGGTCACAACGTCCACATGGACAGCGTCAAAGAATTCGACCAATTTGTTAGCATAGGCACAAAAACCAAAGAAGTCGGCGTTGTCTACATCGGCGGCGGTGTCCCCAAAGACCTCACCCAACTCATTGCAATCTCAGTTTCACCCATGACCTGCGACCAAGGCGTCAAAGGCAGAAAAGGCGGCTTACGCAAAGGGCTCCAAGAGTACTACTACCCCCACAAATACGCCATACAAATCACCACCGATAGCCCGCAATGGGGGGGCTTATCAGGTTGCACATTGGAGGAAGCTATTAGCTGGGGCAAAATCAACAGCCAAGAAGGCACGCGAGCAGTATGCTACTGCGACGCAACCATCGCATTGCCGCTAATTGCCCATGCATTAGCTGAGCGCGTTCCAGAAAAACGCAAAGGGCCAGACATGAGCTGGCTATTCAAAGACGTCCAGTAACGCCTCTTCCCTTATTCTTTTTTGTTGTAGCTTGTTTTACAAGGCTGAACTGACAAAACTCAGACCTATCAGAACGATGCCCACGATAATTAGGAGAAGGCCAATGTATCTATTGCGTATTCCATGGAGTTCGGTTTCGGTTCGGTTTTTTGATCGCACCCAAAGAGCATGGAGCTGGCACGAGAAACAAAACGGAAGTCCAATTGCTATAAGAAATACTCCTAAGATCAAAAGAAGAAGCAACATATTTCTTAACTATGAGTCTTGTAAATAAAAAGTCTTTACCCATTTAGATTAGAGGTGCATCTGGTTCAATTTTATTGCCTTTTTTCGACCGAGCGTTTTAGAACCTGAACTCTGCTTTGTTACGCC
>PLSP01000171.1 GCA_003165195.1 Candidatus Bathyarchaeota archaeon
CCATTTGATTGGCTTCATCTTTATGATTCATCAAATAAATCTTTTTTTCAGCAGCCTCGTTAACTGTATTGACAAGATAACCGTTTGTTCCATTGATTATATGCAACGGTATTCCTCCAACAGCTCTTCCGATTACAGGAACACCTTTCCACAACGATTCGGTCACGCTCAATCCGAAGCCTTCTCGAGTAGACATTTGAAGCATTACCTGTGTCGCTCTTTGAAAAGCGTTCACTTCAATATCGTTAACGCCTTTAAGGTCCGTTAAGAGATGAACATCGTTATCATCTCCAGCATGCCTAGCTGTCTTCTCAAAGTAAGTCCATCCTTCTGGATCATCGTTGGCCATGCCTGCAATAAGAAGCAGTTGAACCTGAGGAATTTCCTTCTTCACCAATCTATAAACATCGATAACTCCAATGGGATCTTTCCACGGATCAAAACGCCCAACCTGAGTAATGATTGGTTTTTCTGGGTTTACACCATACCGCTCTAAAACAGCCGAAACAGTCTTTACTGGAATGTCCTTGTTCTTGTCACTCAGAGGGTCGATTGACGGTGGCCTTATCAGTATTTTGCCAACTTTTAGACTAGGGATGACATATTTTTCGGAAGTGAATATTGCTGCGTCGTAGCGACTAATGAATGGCTCAAGAAAGCCCCAAACAGCAGTATTCGGCGTCGAAAGGTCAATGTGGCATCGCCAAATCCACTTGTCATTCTTTGCCGGAAGAAACTGAATCATAGCCGCTGGTTGATTGTCGTGGATCACCACAAAATCAGTATTCAAAATTGTCGATTCACTATTTTGCCTGTTATACTCCAAATAAATTCTGATTTCTTCTGGCGTAAGTTCTACGCTCATACCTTGAAGTGCATTGTGAATCTTTTTGGTTACGTTGAAAAAATCAAGTGATCCCTTGATGACTTCCCAGTGAACATCCAACCCCACATCCTTCATTAACGGAACAAGATTGTGAAGCATCTCCGCAACTCCGCCCCCATAAGCTGTTGAATTGACATGGGTAACAGATTTTCCCTTCAGTTTCTCCGCCAAGGCTTTAACGGAGCTGACTTCTTCTTCGCCTACGATTCCTACGTAATCGTCAAGACTAATTTTCCTAAGCTGCTCTACATGTAACATAAAATAAACCTTCAGAATTCAAAATCGTTCAGGATGCGACAAATTAATATATCATTGCCCGCAGATAATAATGTTTGTTAAGCTTTTGGAATAAAGAAATTATCATTTCAAAATCAAATATTTATTGAATAATTCTTTGTCCAACTGAGATAGATTTGAATAATTAGAGGTAGATTCAGGTAACGAAAGTGAAAATTGGAGCAAATTATTCTCAAAACAAAACCGAGTTTTCAGTCTGGGCACCGCAGCATGATACTCTCTCAGTTATTCTTCCTCAAAAAAACGAAATCCACAAAATGAACAAAGCTGAAAATGGTTATTGGTTGTTAGAGATTGAAGGAACAAAACCGGGAACCCGATATCAGTACCGGTTGAATGATAAAATAGATAGACCTGATCCTGCCTCACATTTTCAACCTGAAGGAGTCTTTGGTTCGTCAGCAATTGTAGATCACTCGTCTTTCTCTTGGGAAGACAATAGCTGGCGCGGAATTAAGCTGGAAGATATGGTAATATACGAATTGCACATCGGCACGTTCACTCAACAGGGCACTTTTGCAGCCGCAAGGCGTAGAGCTCAGGAGCTTTCGCGGTTGGGAATTAATGCGGTAGAGATCATGCCCGTTTCACAATTCTCCGGTGCCAGAAACTGGGGGTACGACGCAGTTTTTCCATTTGCGGTTCAAAACACTTATGGTGGACCAGATGAATTGAAGAAGCTGGTGGATGAGTTCCATGCGAATGGAATCGCTGTAGTTCTTGACGTAATCTACAACCATTTAGGTCCAGAAGGCAGTTTTCTACAAGATTTCGGACCCTACCTTCGCTCTGACCGCGATTGCCCCTGGGGACCAGCCATCAATTTTGACGGCGAATTGAACTCTGGTGTCAGAAACTTTTTTTTGGAAAATGCAGTTTACTGGTTCCAACATTACCACATTGATGGCTTGAGGCTCGACGCCATATTTACTATAATCGACGAAAGCCACAGGCATTTCTTGAATGAACTATCTGAAACAACAGAAAAATTTCCTGCGAATCAGCGTAAAATGCTTCTTATCGCAGAAAATGACTGCGTCGACCCAAAAATTGTTGACACAAGAAAAGCAAGCGGGCACGGTTTAGATGCAATTTGGCACGACAACCTTCACCATTCATTGCATGCATTGTTGACTGGCGAACGAAATTGGTATTATTCTTCCTTTGGACAGATAAAAAACCTCGTGCAAGCCCTGCACACAGAGTACAGTAACTGTGATCAAACGGATACAAAGGAAAAGGTAGAAATTTATTCCAAAAAAAGATTTGTGTCAAAAAAACTTGTTGTATTTTCCCAAAATCACGATCAGATTGGAAACAGGCCACTGGGTGAACGGTTAATAACGCTTGCAGGGCTTGAAGCAGCAAAACTTGCAGCTGGAATCGTTATCTTATCACAATACACGCCTTTGCTCTTCATGGGCGAAGAATATGGCGAAGGAGCCCCTTTTCTTTTTTTCACAGACTTTTCAAATAAAGCACTGGGTAAAAGAGTAAGGGCTGGAAGAAAAAAAGAAATCAAGGGAAACGGTTGGAAAGATGAACCTTCGGACCCCCAAGACCCAGCTACGTTTGCGTGTTCAAAATTAAATTGGCAACAGCGGTCAAAAGGAAAAGGCAGAAGAATTTTAGAATACTACCAGAATATGATAGAACTAAGGAAGAGTTTTATCAACAGTGACACTAATAAGTTGCTTCGAACAAAGTTTTACAGGTCTAAGAACGGAACGCTTTTGGTTATTCAGAAAAAGACGGTAGATTCTATTATGGTAACTGTGGCTAATTTTAGCAAAAAACAAAGTCATTTTGCGTTCCCCTGTTACGGAGGATTGTACACTAAAGTCTTAGATTCTGCAGATGCCACGTGGTTAGGTCCTGGCTCTGCTCTTCCAGAAAAGACAAAATTTGGCGACAAACATGCAATTTGCCCACTAAGTATGGCAGTTTTTATTAATCAAAAGGTGAAAAATAATGGTTGAAAAATTCATTTGTATCCATGGACATTTTTATCAGCCGCCACGGGAAAATCCTTGGCTTGAAGAAGTTGAATTTGAAGAATCAGCTCATCCTTATCATGATTGGAACGCTCGGATAACTGCTGAATGCTATGCTCCAAACTCTGTTTCCCGCATCATGGACCCTCAATGGCGAATAATTAATCTCGTTAACAATTACTCAAAGATCAGTTTCAACTTTGGTCCAACTCTATTATATTGGCTATCGAAACACGAACCCGAAGTATACCAATCGATACTTGACGCGGACAAGGAAAGTGCAAAGAACTTTTCAGGCCATGGTTCAGCAATTGCCCAAGTTTACAATCACATGATTATGCCCTTAGCCAACAAACGAGACAAGGAAACTCAAGTTAAGTGGGGCATAAGAGATTTCGAGATTCGATTTGGAAGATACCCAGAAGGAATGTGGCTTCCCGAAACAGCAGTTGATATTGAGACCCTTGAAACTCTAGCAGAACATGGCATAAAATTCACTATATTATCTCCTCATCAGGCTCTGCGCATCCGAAGGATTGGTGAAAAAGATTGGACTGACGTACAAGAAGCCAAAATAGACCCTAGAAAAGCCTATGTTTGTCCACTACCCTCAGGAAAAAGAATCAGCCTTTTCTTTTTTGACCAGTTTAATGCGTCAAATGCAGCGTTTGGGGATATGCTGTCAAATGGCGAAACCTTCGCTAACAAACTTATGGATGGTTTCCAAAACGAACCGGTTGATGCAAAAGCTATATTATCCAATGTGGCAAGCGACGGAGAAACATATGGCCACCACCGTTCTCATGGCGACATGACATTAGCATACTGTATTTACTTTATACAATTCAAAAATTTTGCTAAAATTACAAATTATGCAGAGTTCTTGGAAAAGTTTCCTCCTGAATTTGAAGTTGAAATCAAAGAAAACACTTCATGGAGTTGCCGTCACGGAGTCGAAAGATGGAGAAGCGATTGTGGATGCAACAGCGGCAGAATAGGTTGGCATCAGGCATGGCGAAAACCTTTGCGCGAAGCCATGAACATGTTACGAGATGAGATTGCTTCAAAATTCGAGTCTGAGGCCGCCAAATACTTAAAAGATCCTTGGAATGCAAGGGCAAATTACGTTGATGTAATTTTTGACAGATCAAAAGAAAATGTCCAACGATTTATAGACTCGCAAAAAAGCAGAGACTTGTCCGAAGATGAAAAGAAACAGGTTATGAAACTTCTTGAAATGGAAAGACAAGCAATGTTGATGTTCACTAGTTGCGGCTGGTTTTTCGATGAAATTTCAGGGATAGAAACCGTACAGGTAATGATGTATGCTGCTCGAGCAATGCAACTTGCCAAGCAAGTTCTCGGGTTAGACCTTGAAAACAAATACAAGAAAATGCTTGAGCAAGCTCCCAGTAACATTCCTGAGTTCGAAAATGGAGCAAAAACCTACGATTTACTTGTCAAAACAATGATGGTTGACCTTTCAAAAATCGGTGCACAAAGCACAATTCTTCGGTTGTTTTCAAGTGAGAGAACTGATGCGCCTATAACTAGCAAACAATACGGCTGCTGCTTTACATTAACCGACAAAGAACTGGAAAGACGTGAGGTCGGAAAATTTCGACTTGTAACAAGTTACTCAAAAGTTGTATCTGCCATTACGTTAGATGAAGCGATGATTTCTTGCGCTGCAGTTTGGCTCGGTGACCACAACGTATCTTGCGGCGTGAAAGTTGATGCCGACGAAGCATTTTACAAAACCATGAAGGATGAGATAACTGAAAAGTTCAGCAAGGGCGAAATAAATGAGTCAATTATGTTAATGCCAAAATATTTTGGAACTAACAATTATTCTCTTAAAGATGTTTTCAGGGACGATCAAAAAACCATATTGAATATCATAGTGCAAGACGCCGTTAAAAAGGCAACAGAACTGAATGAAATCATATATCGAGACAACTCGGCTTTTCTTCGCTTCATGAATGAAATCAGAATCCCATCGCCAAAACCTTTTCGGACCGCAACAGACATAGTATTAAACGACAAAATAAGACAAATGCTCACAAATGAAGAAACAAACGTANNAAACGTAGACGAGTTAAGCAAACTAATCTCGGATTCCAAAGCGCTTTCAATCGAGTTTGAATCGGATATCATATCCTTAGAAGCAGGCGAGAAAATCGTTAAAGAATTTACTAAACTATTAGATGCCCCCTCTGATAGTATGAAACTTGAAAACTTGAACAAATTAATAACGGCTTTAAACCAGTTACCCCTAAAACTTGACCTTTGGCATGCTCAAAACATTGCCTTCGAAATAGCCCAAAAAACCTACAAACCCCTCAAAGAAAAGAAGGATGAAAATTCTCAAAAATGGGCTTTGACCTATGAGAATCTCTGTAAATCAATTGGAATAATGTTGGATTAAGCATTGAAACCCCTGGCAACTTACAGGATACAGCTAAACAGTGAATTTGATTTCCGAAAGCTCAAAGCAATACTTCCCTATTTATCCAAACTCGGCATATCCCACATCTACGCATCACCTATTGTCCAAGCTCGACATGAAAGCACCCACGGCTACGACGCAACAGACCCAACAAAAATAAACCAAGAAATGGGAGGAAAAAACGCATTCGAAGATTTAACCAAAGAAGCAACCGCTCTTGGACTAGAATGGATTCAAGACATAGTTCCCAATCACATTGCTTACTCAGCGGAAGGTACAATGGTTTCTGACCTGCTTCTGTACGGACTTGACTCTGAATACTATACTTTTTTAGATGTTGACTGGAACCATCCGTCTCCAAAACTCAACGGCAAAATTCTTGCGCCCTTCCTGGACGACGACTACGATGTATGTCTGCGGCAAGGACAAATAAAACTTGAATATCGAAACAGCTTCCAAATCCAGTATGGAACCACCAGATTTCCAATTAGTTTAAGTTCTTTTAAAAAAATACTCGCCCAAATCCCTCAAGCGGCGTCATTTGCAAACCAAGATTACAAAAAACTGATTTTAACACTGGTTCAACAGTATAATTCAGACAATGCTCTAAAAACAGCGATTGATGCAATTGTAAACCAATATAACAATAATGTAGAGCTTCTAAACGAGCTCCTTTTGGACCAAATTTATGTGCTTTCAAATTGGAGAACTGCTTTAAAAGAGATCAATTATCGGCGATTCTTTGCAATAGCTGATTTAATATGCCTTCGCAGCGAAGAAACGAATGTTTTTGAAGAAACACACCAGTTGATTCAGCAACTCGTATCGGAAAAAAAGATAACTGGTCTAAGAATAGATCACATAGACGGTCTTTATGATCCAGAGCAATATTTGAAACGAGTTAGAAAATTAGCGCCCGATGCATACATTGTTGTCGAGAAAATATTGATCAACGAGGAAACATTGCCTTCCTCGTGGCCTGTCGAGGGAACAACAGGATACGACTTCCTCAACAAGCTAAATGGTTTATTCATAGAGACCCAGAATGAAAAAGAAATATCCACGACTTATAGCAAATTCACAAAAAACAGAAAGTCATTCGATGAACTCGCTTACATAAACAAAAAACGCGTAATCCAAAGATACTTTGGAGGTGACATTTCAAACTTAACTCGTCAACTTAATCAAGTGTTTAAAAGAAGAACTTTTGGTGAGAAATGTTCACAACAAAGAACTCATGAAGCCGTAATAGAGTTGATTTCAAATTTCCCGATTTACCGAACTTATTTCAGCCCTAACAGCGAAAAAAACGAGAATTACAAAAACTTTAAGGCGGCTTTAAAAAGTTCAAAAGAAAAAAATAGAAAAATAAAAGCTGAAATAGAGGCTATAGAGAAGTTGATTCAAGAAAGCTCTTCATCAAACGACGCCCTCCAGGTTATAATGAGGCTCCAACAATTCACAGGACCAATTATGGCAAAAGGAGTTGAAGACACTGTTTTTTACGTTTACAACCGTTTGCTGTCACTCAACGAAGTAGGGAACAACCCTTCAAACTTTGGCGGTATGAATGAGGATTACCACGTTTGGATGAGTTCGCGGCAAGCTAACTGGCCTATGTCAATGAATGCAACATCCACTCATGACACAAAAAGGGGTGAAGACTGCAGGGCAAGAATAAACGTTATTAGTGAAATTCCAACTGAATTTGGCTATCACATAAGAAAATGGTCTTCAATCAACTTTAGAAAGAAAAAATACATTAACAATAAGCTTGTTCCAAGCAAAAACGAGGAGTACTACATTTATCAAACGCTCATAGGCTCTTTTCCATTCGAAAAATTCGAATTTGAAGAGTTCAAAAATAGAATGAAACTGCATACTATAAAGTCTTTAAGGGAGGCGAAAATAAACTCCAATTGGGTCTCACCTAATCTACCCTATGAGGAAGCAGTCAATACATTTGTAACTGAAATACTAGACCCTAGCGGCCAAAACGCTTTCCTGCAGGATTTTTTACATTTCGAAAGACGAATCGCTTTTTGCGGCTTTCTAAATTCCCTATCTCAAACTTTAATTAAAATCGCAAGCCCCGGAGTTCCTGATTTTTATCAGGGCACTGAACTCTGGGATTTGAGTTTAGTTGACCCTGATAACCGTAGACCAGTCGATTTCAAAAAAAGACAGCGCTACTTAAAAGAGGTTCAAAGTTTAGATCCCTCAAAAATTCAGAGGCTTCTGGACAATTTTGAGAATGGAAAAGTAAAAATTTATGAGATAATCAGGGCGTTAAAAATTCGAAATAAACATAAAAAACTCTTCCAAAGTGGTGCTTACGTTCCATTGGAGGTGAAAGGAGCTTTTAGCAATAACCTAACGGCGTTTTGCCGAAGAGACGAAACAAGCTGTGCCGTAATTATTGCTCCCAGGCTTATAGCTAAACTTACAAACATGGAGTGCCTGCCTTTAGGCGATGTCTGGAATGATACTTTTGTTTGTCTTCCGCAGGGTACTTCGAAAATTTGGGGGGAAATCTTTACTGAAAAATCCCTCGTTTCAAATAGTCTCGACGGCCAGGAAGGATTTTACATTAGCGATTTGTTGCGTTGTTTTCCGGTGGCGTTGCTAATGCAGGGAGAACCTAAAACATGACGTTAGCCCAAAGGTCAAGCGGCGTTCTCCTTCATGTAACCTCACTTCCTTCGGACTTTGGCATCGGCGACTTGGGGCCATGGAGTTACCGTTTTGTTGATTTACTTTCAAAATCAAATCAGCATTACTGGAGTATTCTACCAATACATCCAACTAGCACCCAATACGGGAACTCACCCTACCATTCAACATCAGCGTTCGCAGGAAATACTCTACTCGTGAGCCCAGAAATTCTTGTTGAAGAGGGGCTGCTGGCAAAAGAAGATATTGAAACGTTGAAACAACCGGATGGGCGTATTGATTTTAAAACAGTGACAGCAATTAAAGAGAAAATGTTGAAGAAAGTTTACTTGAACTTTAGCCAAAACAAAACGAGGGCAATTAAAGTTAATGAATGTGATTTTAAAAAGTTCTGTGTTGAAAACTCAAATTGGCTTGACGACTATGCACTTTTCAGAGCTCTTGAAGGCGCCACAGAGAAACCGTGGTATCTGTGGCCAAGTCGACTGCGTGATAGAGAAGCAAAAGCACTTGCTCAAAAAGGGGCTGAATTGAAAAACAATGTTGACCAGGAAAAGTTTGCTCAATTCATTTTTTCAAGACAATGGAATTCCCTAAAAGAATACTGCCAAACAAAAGAAGTGTCAATATTTGGCGATTTACCTTTCTACATGAGCCATGATAGCGTGGATGTTTGGGTGCACCCTAAATTATTCAGGCTAGATAATAAAAAACGACCAAAGTATGTTGGAGGTGTGCCTCCGGATTATTTTAGCAAGTCAGGGCAGCGTTGGGGGAATCCGACATATAATTGGAAGGAATTAGAAAAAACACATTTCCAATGGTGGATCAGTAGAATTCAACGCAATTTGAAACTTTGCAATATTTTACGTTTTGACCATTTTAGGGGTTTCACAGCTTACTGGCAAATACACGCCTCATTAAAAACAGCTAAAAAAGGACGATGGATCAGGTCGCCTTCGAAGAGTTTTTTTAAGGCTTTAAGGATGTTTTTTCCAAATTTACCTTTCGTGGCTGAAGACCTTGGATTAATTACCAGTAATGTACAAGAAAACTTAGCGGTTTTAGGGATTCCAGGCATGAAAGTCCTAGTTTTCGCATTTAATGGGTCATTAGATAATTCTAACTTACCCATAAATCACGCAAAGAACTCGGTGGTTTACACTGGAACCCACGATACGAATACTGTAAAAGGCTGGTTTATTGATGAAGCCACTTACCAAGAAAAAGAATGTTTCTTCAAATATGTAGGTGGAAAAATTTCGAAAAATCAAGTTAGTTTTGAGTTTATCAAGCTAGCCTTAGCATCTAAAGCTAATTTGACTATTATCCCTATGCAGGATTTGCTCTCTTTAGGCTCTGAAGCAAGAATTAACTGCCCCGCAAAACCTTCCCAAAATTGGGAATGGAGATTAAAAAACGAGGAGCTGGCGTCTGAGAATTTTGAAGATTTTAGAAAATTAACTGAGGCATCAGGAAGATAAATGGGGCTGTGGGAATTTAGAGCCAGACCAGATCTGTCAATTCTGAATAAAGAGTTTTTCCATCTTTTTGGAGGCATTTCAGTATATATTTCTCAATTTGTTTTCTGCTGACTATCTTGATGGTGCCGTCATAAATCGAAATGAGGCAATGGCATTTTTAAATGAAGTTTTTGCTAAATGCACACTTTTTGAATTAAAGTGTACGGATTGTTACTGTAATAATACAGCCACATATCTGTAAATAAAACTGCTCCATCGATAAAGAAGGGAAAAATTATGTCAGAACAACATATCGATGTCAAAGAACAGATACAGAAAATGGGTGAAAAATGGAACGAATTTCAAAAAACTTGGGT
The DNA here is from genome assembly GCA_003165195.1 of Candidatus Bathyarchaeota archaeon. Classification (GTDB taxonomy): domain Archaea; phylum Thermoproteota; class Bathyarchaeia; order Bathyarchaeales; family Bathycorpusculaceae; genus Bathycorpusculum. Next base: position 10,140 of record PLSP01000171.1, read on the forward strand.
TTCTCACTTCAAAGACATGGATGTCGAAGTATTAGAATGGAACTTCGGCGTTGGAAAAACCGGCAAAGACACTATTTTTGAAATGAAAGCCAAGGTCGCTGTAAGAGAAAAGAAGTAATAATCTTTAGAACACGCAGCGTGTACAAACCGTTCCATTTGGATAGGCAGATACGCGCCTAAATATCATTTTTCTTTATTATTTAGAGTTTAGCCGAATCCTTTTGGGTTCAAGGACTGAAGTTTGAAGCTCACGTGTGATAAAAATCAACGCGAATCTTTGCGAAAAAACTTTCCTCTTGGAGAAAATAGAAAAAGAGAAAATAGAGATCGCCCAATCGATGCAAATGTAAACTGGGCAATCCTAATTTGACTGTGATATTCTTGAGTTAGAAGCGATTCATGAAAAAATCTCTAACGGTTCTATGGCTAGCCATGATTTCAACGATTTTTTTGTGACTTGTGTTAATTGCACGTCAAACAGTCTTGTTATAACCAATGAAAGCGCAAACGTAAATATGCCAAAGAAATAAAATGTAACAGCGTTTATTGTGCCAAGGGACAATATGAAAAGGAATTATCCTTATTAGCAATCTTTTGAGGCGTTTCTTAAGAGTTATTTTAGTATTAAAAAGTTTGCATTTTCTACTAAGCACCTAAATGTTTCCTCAAGTTTAGCTAGAATTTTCTTGTCTTTCTTTAGATATTTGTGCTAACCTTTTGAGAACTGAATAAATCTGCGTCCAACCTCTTCGTCTATTTAGCGCACGAGTGGTAAGTGTAGGTGTATATTACCAGTCACACGTCTTAAAATAAAGCGCGCACGTAAAATGAAATAGAGAAAGTGAATAACAATGACGGGAAAAACCCTAATAGTTTTTTCGACAATAAGCGGATTAAATGAGGAAGTAGCACACGCCATAGCTGATGCGTTCAAAACAACCTATAATATGGATGCAACTCTCGCAGATCTTAGAAAAGGCCCACCGGACATTACACCATTCCAAAACATCATTGTTGGTGGCGGTGGCGGAAACAGCGTTTACAATGAAGCTGTGGATTTTATGGAGAAGGACTTTGAAGGCAAAAATGTTGCACTCTATTTCTGTTGCGAGAATAAGGAAGACGCGAAAGCGCTAAATACTGAAGCCAACCAAAAAAAATTACTGACTAAAAACAATTCTCTCAAGCCTATTGACGTTGCTGGCTTTGGAGGCTGCATGATTAGGCAAGGAAGAACCTTCATGGACGATCTAAACATGGGTAGAGTGAGGGAGTGGGCGATTGAGCTGGGAAAGAAGTTGAATACTCCGTTCCTACCGCTAAACCTAATCAACACCGTTCCCTTCGAAAAAAGCTTTCAATTTTATATTGAACTCGAAAAAAACACTGGAATAACTGCAAGTAACACAATTGAATTCGCCGAAAAACTCCAAACCGTACCCATTCAGTCTGTCACGTTTCATTTTCAGCGTCAAGATTTTCAAAGATGGTTCGTAAACGTTATTGGCGATGAAGAACTAGCCAAGAAAATTGACCAGATTAATGTTTGGACCCACGACGATGAAAACTTGAGGAAAAAGCTATCCGAAACTGTTCAAAATCGCATCGCCGAATTAACGAAATCTTAATAGCAGATTTCTTCCTGGCGAATTGAAAATGGGTGCATATAAACAAATCAGCGCGCGGCAAGCCGAAGACATTGGGGTGCTAGTTAGATGTCGGCTCTTTCCGTAATCTCGGCGCCTTCGAACACGAATAGCCGGGGTTTGCCACCTTCTATCCGTACGTAGGTATTGTGGATAGGCGCGGTTGTAACCCATGAGCCAGTATTTGCTAGGTTTTCTGCCTTGTTTACGAAGGGTCTGTGGGTATGCCCAAAGACTAGAACTTCATTTGGCTGAACTGTTGAACGGGCCTTCCTTTCTACACCCTTCAGGTTTTCTATGAGCCTCTCCTCTGGACCTAGCTGTAGCAGCTTAGCGATTCGGCGTTTTCTTCCCCGATCAATAATGGAGAAAAAGCGAGACAGGTCACTGTCGTAACGACCAAGAGCGGCCCAAATGTTAGTATCGCGTTCACCCTTCTGATCAGACATTGAGTGGCAGAGCGATTCCATGAAGTGCTCCCTTTGCATCTCGTCGAACTCCCAGCCGTGAACAAACCGGCAATTCACACCGTTTTGCTGAAGCGTAAGATCCTTAAGGAAGTTTATGGGGTACCCTTGGCCTTGTAGCTTGCGGACATGGAAGTCATGGTTTCCTGCAACGTAATATACGCGCATCTTTTTCTGGAGTTCAATGATCAAGTCGAGAACATCATGGTTCGCGAGGAAAACGCCTGAGGAATCTCGCCTCCACATGTCCACGATGTCGCCGAGAAATACCAGATCTGTAACGCTGGGGTCAGATTGAAGTTTTCTGAGGAAGCGGATAAACGCGGCCTTGTCAGAGGCATCGAATCCCAGATGCAGGTCCGAAACAGCAATAATCGCCAAATGGGTCTCTCCCATATATTCAATTAAACCGTTGCAGTATAACAGCATTTTGTTTTGTGTTTTCGCGGCGAGCAGGAGACTATTGGAGATTTAGCGCGTGCGCTTTACTCAGAAGAAAAACTTAAGAGCTTTTCAAGAAGTTACAGGCTTTTCTTAACGCTTATTCTTGAAAGACTCCTATATTGCGCGCCTATTCGCCCACCAAAAGGGCACTATGCTCCGAATCCAGATCCTCCTCACTAACCCTAACGTCCACACCAAAGAGACAGAGCGCTAAGGCGAGGAAGAGCTTAGGCATAATCGTGATACGGACGCTTATTCTTCAACACACTATAGCTGCACATAAGAAGCCTCTTGGCAGCCGCGACGGTCGCGATCTTCTTGCCTCTCTTCTCCGTAATCCAGCTATTCATTCTAGTAATCGAAGTATCATACTTGTGAACATGAGCCTGAGCTGCACGCGCTATCCTCCACCTTTCTGAAAAAACAATCCCCGTTTACTAATAAAAATTTTCACATGTATTTTAAGAAATATTGTAAATATAAAAGCCATAATTGCGCCTGTTACTGCAAAATAGCCTTAAATACTGCCTAAAAAGTTGGCGCCGGGAGGGGGATACTAGCCCCTATTTACCAGTAAAAACTAGCAAGGCTCCTCGTTCCTATATTTTACCGCGCGCGCTGACTATATAGGTGGTTCCATGTTGTTTTGCAAAGGTCAGATTGCCTGAACGATTTGACCAACATAAGCAGAAGTTATTTATCTAGAGCGCGCGCCCATTTTTTTCAAATAGTCAATAATAAAGCTCCGTTTGAAAAAAGGGGCAAAGTGCAGGGGGTGGGATTTGAACCCACGAACCTCTGGAAGATACTCCTGAAAACCCATGGCTTTGCTGAGTTTAGTATTTGGATTTCAAATTAGAATTTTGACTAAACAAGCGTTATAAATCAAAATAGATCATTACAATTATGAATTTAGAGAACAGAAAAATTGCAGGTTTGCTGCTTTTTATCGCAGTTATGCAGTTTGTTCTAATTAATGTCGTCTGCGAAACGGTTTATTCCGGTTACATTGTAGGGCAGCAGGCGATTAGTGACTTGGGCAACTGGACTTTAGCAGGCTCTTTCGCGGCATTGTTCAGCGCATCATCCATTCTATTTGGTGTACTCATTATTTTAGGAGCCTATTTCGTTAGGCAAGGCTCCGAAACCAGACTTTTCAGTTCTCTGCTGGCTTTGGCAGGGGTTGGAAACGTTGTGGTTGGAGTAGTTGCAGAAAACATTGTTCCTTCCGTCCATAGTCTTTTCGCTTTGATAATGTTTGTTTCTTGGGCGGCTGCTGCTGTTGTGTCATTTAAATTTTGGAAGTCACCCTTTTCTTATTTGTCAGTTGCTTTGGGCGCGTTTTCGCTTTTGATGCTGACTTTTTCGTTGGTTCAACGAGTCAATTCCAGTTTCTTGTTAGGCTTTGGCTCGGGAGGGTTGGAGCGTTTGATAGTTTATCCTTTATGGCTTTGGACGTTTGGTCTTGGAGTATACTTAATGGGCCAATCCACTCTCCACTCTGATTAATAACCCACCGATAAACATCTTGAAAAAGGAATCCTGCATTCGTCAAGCGTTTACTTCTCAAATAAAGAATTCAATAAAACGCTTTTAAAACTTGGCGCCAATTTACAATGAACAGTTGTGCTGCAGTGGGTGGGATTCTAGCCCCAATTAAAAGTAGAAAATGTTTTCGAAGTAAACCCTCATTCTTTAATTCAAATCTTAAAGCCAAAACACATTAAGGCCAACAGCAAATCACTTCGTATGTAATTGTGTGGGCACAATTGATGCAAAGTTAGTTACTCGAATTCCCCGTATAGCGTGAAATGCATATATCTGATGACGCAATATATGCTACTGTATAAATACGGGACGTGCAAGTACTTGGGCTTTATAAGCTTCAGAAAAAAAGGTCGGGTTTGTAGAATTTCCACTTTTTCTTCACAATTCTAAAACGACTCAATCCCTCGAAGAGAAGTATTCAGTTGTAATTGATTACAGGATTGAAAAACAAGCACAACCAAGCACCCAGAAAACACATACTTCTCGTGAGTGGCATAATCTCCAAGAAGGTTTAAAGTATCAAAACGAAGTTGAGCGGAAAAGAGGAATAGTTGAAGCCTACCGATTCGTAACTCCGCCAAAGTAGAAGTTCAAAACGGTTATTCTGCCCTCCAAAAATCAAATCTTTGTATTGGATGCCCCTCAAAAATCTCTAGTCCCTTAAGACCACTTTACAGGATAGTCCTACTACTGAGAAGAGTTCTAAAGTTTATCTTAAAGATATGTTAAGCTCAGTATTTTGAATTCATAAATGACTTACTGCTAACTACTAATCTTTTTTGTTGCGGGGCATGGCCAATACAAACCCTCAACCGAAGTGGATTTACGATAAACGCAACAGAAGTCGATGCTTCAAACAAAAAGAGTGCCATTCATGTTTTGCATGTTGCGCGCCGGAATTACTTCATGTGTAAGGGCAGATTTGCATGGAACACCATCGTTTGCATGTAATCATATTTTTCATTATCGGCATAGTCGTTGGCGCTGGTTTTTATGGCGTTTACCTCCAAGTTGTCGAGCCAGCTTTAAGGCCTAAACTGAGCCTTAACCAAATGTACACAGACGCCATCAAAGACGCAATGGTTCCTGACTTAAACAAAGTTTACGATGGCTTAACTCCCATAACTGAAAACAACACCAACCTAATTTGGCAGGGTACCCCAGGCAACGAGAGCGTACTTGTGGTGACTTGGACTAAGTACCCCAACAGCTACCCCGTAGGCCAAGACATGAACACAACTTGGGGTTACACTTGGGTAACAGTTGCGCCTCAAATCCAAACCTTCTTTAAAATCCAAGTTAGCCCAGACACAAACCTCACGCTTAGAGCCGATGAACTGCTGGGTTTACCACCAAACTGCACTGACACATATTTTGTTGAGTTATGGGTTCAACCACAATCACTGTTCCGCCCAACGCCAAACAACGAAATCAACGATACCGTGGCATCGTTTACGTTTCCCAGTTCCGCAACAGCTAGCTACAAACAATGGTTCGACAACTACTTAATCACCGCATATTATCCTATGCAATACCCGTGGACACGTTTAGGCTACACCTACGACTGGGGAAACACCAAAACGCACGTAGGCTTAAGCGAGTTTGTAATAACGCAGAACTCAACCGTTATCGTTAAGTCAGTGACATCCACCACAGAATACCTTGAGGGCAACAGCTAGAATCCGTTTTAGATTGCTGAGTTTAAGACGGGTTACAACCAATACACCCGGCCGCCTAAGCGCGCGCTTTCCTCACGCAAACCTCAAGTAAGGCCGAAATTCCAAAGTGGCCTCAATCCCTTCCCCGTTTAGGGTTCAAAGAAGTGGCTTGATGCAAATTACCGTGGATTCTTCAAATTATCTATGAACTGGTCGCCTTCCCGCTTTTGCAAGTTTTCAAATTACGCAAATCACTAATTTAAATTAACTCCAACTATGTAGATTTTAGACAAAATTAGCTCAAAATTACCCCCACACCGGTAAAATTGGCGCCGGGAGGGGGATTTGAACCCCCGCGGCCCCGAGAGGCCACAAGCTGCTTGGTGCTGCCTTTGGGCAAACATCTCCAGGCTTGCTCCCTGCCTGGCTAGGATACCCCGGCACAACGGCAAACAAATATGTTGTCCGTGTGGATTTGTACCATTTCTCTGACCTCAGCATAATTTAAAGCTTTATCGCAGAATGGGCGTTAACAGCGCTAATTTTAAATTTATTAGTTACTTTCTGCTAATAGTTTTAAGGTTGGATAAAGTTTTTATTGGCGTTTGAAGCTCTAACCTCGACGGTTAAGCTAAAGGATGATTTAAGATGGCGTTACAAAAAGGAGATATCATATTAATCGAGTATAACGCAAAAGTTAAGGAAACAAACGAAGTTTTCGATACCACACATGAAGATGTAGCTAAAAAAGCGCACCTCTTCAAAGAAGGAGAAATTTATGAGCCTAAACTTGTTGTTGTAGGCGAAGGCTGGGTTCTAAAAACATTGGACGAAAGCTTAGTAACCATGGAGCTGTGTAAACCCGCATGTGTAGAGATATCGCCTGAGAAAGGATTTGGCCAAAGAGAACCAGAAAAAGTTAAGCGTGTACCTCTCAAAGCATTGTTAGCCAAAGAAATTAACCCCGAAATCGGCGCACGCATCGAGTATCAAGGCAAAATGGCAAGCGTACGATCCATCGGCGCGGGGAGAGTGCTCTTAGATTACAATCCACCGCTCGCTGGAAAAACCTTAGTCTACGATGTCACAGTAACCAAGAAACTGGAAAGCAGCCAAGAAAAAATAGGCGGCTTAGTCCACCGCAGAATACCAGTTGTAGAAGAAAACAAGTTCATGATAACTCTGCAAGACAGCTGTTTAACCGTTGAAATGCCTGAAGTGGCATTCTACGTTGAAGGTATACAAATTGCCAAACGCGGCATCGCCATGGACATCCAAAAGTTCCTCCCAGAAATAGCAGAAACCAAATTCGTCGAAACCTTCAAAGCAGAGCCTAAACCAGCCCCAATAGCAGCTCCAACACCCGCACCAGCGCCAGAGCATCAGCAAACAGAAGCTGAAAAAGAAGAAGAAGCATCAACTCCTAACACCCCTCAATAAAGGGCTATCCCTTTCTTTTCCTATTGGCTTTAAAAACGAGCCAAATCTACTTTTAAATAAAAATCAAATGTTTAATTGATTATTCCTGTGGCTTTCGCTGTTTTCTCGCACCGTTCAGGGGTCATTTTTAGCTTCTGAAGGATGGTGTAGCGTTCAGGCCTTATTTTCGCCGCCATATGCAGCGCCTTCACAACGTCACTGTCGCTGACGCCTAGTTCGGCGGCGGTTGTTGGTGCACCTATCAGTTTGAGGGTGTTTCTTATTTTTTGCCAGTTTGCCTTGTAAAGGTAAGCTGCTAATATTGAGCCTACGCCGCATTGCTCCCCGTGCATTGCATGATGGGAATTAACCATGTCCAACGCGTGACTGAAGAGATGTTCGGAGCCGCTGCATGGACGACTGCTTCCCGCAATGCTCATAGCTACCCCACAGCTGATGAGGGCTTCAAGCAGGACGCGTAACCCTTCGTCTTTTTCGGAGATAATTACCTGAGCATTTTCCGTGACTAGCTTAGCACTCATCAAAGCTAAGCTGGCAGCGTATTCGCCGTAGTATTCGTTGACTTCAAGATGCGCCAACTTCCAGTCTCTGACCGCTGTATATTTGGATATGACGTCCCCGCAGCCGCTCACCATAAAACGCCATGGCTCTTGGGCGATGACTTCGGTATCCGCAATTATCGCTAGTGGAGCCTGCACAAGTATGGAGTAGGGTTTGTCTGAACCTTTAATTGAGGCTAATGGGCTGGCGATGCCGTCATGAGAAACGGTGGTTGGAACACTGATGAAGGGGATGTTTTCGCTTCCTGAACTTATTTTTGCCGCGTCAATAATTGTGCCACCGCCTACCCCGAAGAGAGCCTGCGGCTTAGAAGTTTCAATTTGCTTTTCAATAGTTATCATATCTTTGATCGTAATCGCTTTTATCTGCAGAACATCCACTTGCAAACCTGACTCTTCAAGAAGGCGACGTATTGTTTTTCCCGCCAACTCGTAGCTTTTTGAACCCGCAATCACCAATGTCTTGCCTTTTAAGCCTAGTCGCTTTGCGACTTCAGGGATGCTGTTTAGGGTTCCTTTGCCTACAATGACTTCACGTGGAAGCTGCATGTAATGGTAACTTAAAGTCAAACCGACCACTGTTAACTTTCAAAGATTATCTGCCTTGGATGGTTTAAAACTTTGGGCACTTCCCTGAACCTCTCCAAGAACTGAGGAGCAATCACCAGTTTGAATCAAGTTAGCGCATGTAACAAACAATAAAAAACCCAAAAATGAAAACTATAGTATGCCACCAGTGAAAGAAAGGATAGTAGATATCGAGCAAATCGTAAATAGGCTTGAACCCAAACAAAAAGAGACAATGCAGAATCTTCGTGCATTAGTCAAGAGCAGTGTTCCAGAAGCTGCTGAAATAGTGAGACAGGGCAAAATTGCCTACCAACTAAACGGAAAAGACTTTGTTTGGATACTCGACTTTCCAGGCCATGGCCATGTAGAGTTAGAGTTTTTTATGGGAGCCAGCATAGACTCTGACCTCCTCAAAAGCAGAGGAACAGAAAAGTCAAAAAATGTTCGACACATAACAGTAAACAATTTTGACAAGATAAAGCCTGAAGCTGCACGTTTACTAAAAGCTGCAGCTGCCTTGAATTCAGAACAAGGCCCAGGGCCAACCTAAAAGGCTCCATTAGCCTTTGGATTTGATCGCTATTGAAGCGTTAAAGCTCAGGAGATATTCTCCGCCTTTTTTTGAGATTGCAAAATCAAAGCTTTCAACATCCACATTCATAGGCTTAGAAATCAATCCTTTAGCGTTGTTAACAAAATCTGTAACCTTTCCAACTATCTCTCCGATGTCAATGTTTTTTACATTAGAGTCAGGCGTCTCTGGCTTTTTGGACTGCGTTTGCGTCTCCACCATTCATTTCACCTCCGAAAAAACTAAAGAATTCACGCGACTACGGCTTTAAACATATGTGGCTACATCCAAGCATACACAATTGAACGTAAACCATTTTTAGCAAGCTTGAATTTTAATAAAAATCAGCGCCTCTTAGCTACGCCAGTTTCTTTATCAGGCGTCAAATCGGGTATCTTGTCATCATCGTCGTTATCTTTTGTATCATCGCCATTTTGATTTTCAACATCGTTTTCTTCGTTATCGTCTTCAGTTTCTTCGTCGTTTCCTTCGGTATTCTCTATATCGTCAAGATCCTCTATATCTAAGGTTTCGGGCAGCATACTAAAGTATGACAACATTCTTCTTCCACGATCCGTCACTACACAAATAATATGGTTTCGGCTTTCGCTTTTCTGGATCATTTGTTGTTGCACAAGAAAATCAATGCCGGAAGAGAACTTCTTTAGACCCTGACCTGTCTTGCCCAGATGGTGTGCTTCCCCAACTTCAATAGGTCCAGTTGACGCCAACAACTGCAGCGTATCTAAATATGTTTTGAGTTTGGACGCCTTACCCTTCTGGGGTCTATTTCTTGAATCAGCCAAGAGGGAATAGAATCTCCTGTCTTGCCTAATACCCAGTAAACGTAAATTTAAGGGAATCGTTAGAATCCAGACTTGCGAGAAACAAATGCAGAGCAATAAACCAAATGACGCAACCATAGTTCCATGCGGAAATAATTGTTAGCCACAAAACACAACCAAAACCGCATAATGATTTGGTAACTCAAAAGTTAGGGGGTTATTATCCCCGACATTATTCGTGAGTGCTGAACGGAGATTTGGGCGAGTAGCTCAGTACGGTTAAGTTACTACGTTTCCCTTGATTTGTAATGGTTGAGGGCGATTTTGTATTACCTGCGGATAGAGCAGCAGCCTTTGGGCTTAGTAATTTTTTACTACTTTCTTTATTCATTTTAATCCCTGTGTTCTTATGGTGCTTTCTAATCATAAACTTCTAGAGCACGTATCCTTGCTAGTTACGTGAGAGACGAAAAGAAGGACTTGGTTCCAAGAATATGCATAACAATTTAATGACGGCTTCAATCTAAAACAGGGTTTTGTTAAGTTGTTGGGCGGTGGAAAATACTGTTAGGTATTGGGTTGATGAAACGTATCATGAATAGAGTTATCATAATAGTTAAAATATGACAGCGGGCTTGCTTAGTGTTGATAATTGTTTTTTAGGAGTCAGGAGCAAAGTTGTCGAGTGTTTTTAACTATTTAAGAAA
>PLSP01000139.1 GCA_003165195.1 Candidatus Bathyarchaeota archaeon
GTCGATAATGTTAATATCAAGTAAATTGATTATACAGTTTTAGTTATTAGTTTTAATAGGAGGCATTTTATGGCACAAAACATTAAACTGGTCGTTTATCCGGTTAAAGATATAGAAAAAGCTAAAGCATTTTATGGCAAGTTTCTAGACGCAGAACCGTATGTCGCAAGCCCCTACTATGTAGGTTATAGGATTGGCAATCTAGAAGTTGGATTAGACCCTAACTCTAAGGTGGGGCCTATTGCTTATACTGAGGTCAAGGATATTAAAAGCAGTCTTCAAGCAATGGTTAAGGTCGGTGCTGAAGTNNTGTTGATTGCACAGGTTAAAGATGCTGACGGTAATGTTGTTGGGCTAAGACAACAATCTTAAATGAATAGGATTTTTGCCCTCGTATTGACCCTTTTCTCCTTACCGGGCTATGTTTGATCGATGGATACTTAGCCGATATTACCCTTTAACGACTTTATCCTACCGAAAACTCGGCAGACATGCCTAAGTAGCTACTAGCCAATCCTGCTTCAAGGGCTATCTCTCGTATTAAGCCTCTTTTTGGGGGATGCATATGGGGTCAGGATGCGTATCAAGAGTTTCCATTCATCTCTAAAGAAGTCGTTATCAACTCTGAGACCCCTGATTGTATCTTGGCAGAGCTGTGCGGACCGTCGCTGGCGTTCTAGAGAGGTAGCAGGCGAGAAGTACCGAGCGATCGTTGGACCCGTCGACTAGACTCGTTTAGAGGAGATGTTCAGCGCCACCGCTGCGCGAATGAGTGCTTTCAGGGTCTCCTCGTCGACCTTGTCACCCTCGTGAAAGTCGATGGCGCGCCTTTCGTTACCTTCGAGACAGGAGTTGAATAGACCTGACGGGTCATCCAACGAAGCGCCCCTGGGAAATGTCATCTTTACCACAGTCTTGTAGATCTCGCCGGTACAGACAATCCCTTCGTGAGACCAAACCGCGGTGCCCAGCGGATTGGTCGGCTTTATCCACTTTACTTCCTCGACGACTTCAGGGTCGGCTTNNAAAGCATCTCTCCGCGCCAGTCGCCTATCTCCTGGATTCTCGCATCTGTAAGCTGAGATGGAGACTCGCCCTTGGGCTGGTCTATCTTCTTCATGTTTCTAGGGAGGTCTTTCAGTGGCTTTTATTTCTTGCGACAAATGTTACGCCGCTTTCAGTCAGGCGAATTCTTCTTCTACAAGTGGATTCGTCAGTTTCGATGTAGATTAGGTTCTTTGCTTCAAGTTTCTTGAAAGAGTCTTGCAGCTTCGACCAAGATAGGTTTGCCCTGTATATCACTCGAGTCGGTCACCCCTCTTTCTCCGTCGAGATCGCTTTCAGTACGTCAAACAAGATGTTAGTCTAGTCGCGTCTCTATAGTGGGCGCGAATTGTAGCTCTTCGTTGTCAATTTTAATGCTCGGAATTCTTAGGGCATTTCTTTCGTGAATTGGAAGCGTTCATGCTAAAATGTTCGACTTCAACTTCGAAAACAGAAGCGTCTATGTGACACTTGAAAAAGGAAGCGACACGCGTCAACTCCCGATATCACCTCAGCTAATAGCAATGCTAAACAGCCAACCAAGAGATAACGAAAAACGGTTCGGATGCAGCCAAAGACACTGTACAAGAACCGTCCGCAATCAAAGAAGCGTAGTAGCCCTCAAACTCAAGAACGCCCGCATACGAAAAATCCATTTCCACACCCTCCGCCACTGGAAAGCCCAAAAGAATACGCAAAAACCAAAGACATTCTTCACGTCATGAAGATCCTTGGCACAAAAATATCCAAAACACGTTGATGTACACTCAGCTCATCAACTTTAAGAACGACAAATTCCACTCGACCACCGCAAGAACCGTAGACGACGCTCAAAAGTTAGTTGAGGCAGGTTCGAATACGTTTGCGACTTCGGCGAAGTCAAGCTATTCAGGAGACGAAAATAAGGCGTTACATCGCCACAATGGGGCCACTGGAAAGTGGTGGGCGGCTGGATTTGAACCTCGGTCTAATGATGACATTAAATGCAGGTTTTTTTCCGTGTTGTCCCTTCAACCAAAGTCGGGAGTGCGATTTTCTAAATTAGCACATAAATGGGGTAGACGAAGAACAACTTCAGAAGAGAGATTCGCCGCCAATCGAGATTAGTGCAAATGTTTATTTTATGCTGTCCATCGTTGAAACGTTTATTGCATCTGTTATTTTTTTGATTAAGCGTAAATCTTCGGTTATTAATTTTAGGTCTTTTGCTTTAGCTAAATAAGCGTATGAGGCATCATAAAATGTGATTTTTAGTTTAACTGCCGTATCTAATATTTCTTCTTCATAACTTGCTATTCCTATTATGTCCATCAGTGATAGGATATGTTTGACTGTTTTTGCCATAATTTTTGATTCTTGCTCTGAAACTTTTGCATGTAAAGCGTAGTTTTTCCAAATGATGTTTCCCAGTTCATACCTTGCTAATTCTAGTGTAAAGTTTCCTGCCAAAACTTCGATTTTGTTTTGTTTAATGGCCGTAAATATAGCTGAGGAATCAAACAGGTATTTCATCGGTTGTCCCTGTCGTCTCTTATGCTTTTCACTATGTCTTCCAAGCTTACTTTTTCTAGTATTGGCTTCAATTTGTCTATTTCTTCCTTTAGCTCTTCCAGTTCCCTCTTCTTCACTTCATCTTCAAGAGCTTTTCGCAGTATTCCGGCTGGTTTAATTCTATAACGCTGAATTTTTTCTTTAAGTTGCTTGGGAATCTTTGTTGAAACCGTTACGCATTGTTGCCTCAAAATCTCTCACCATAATATACTACAAAAAAGTAAGATTAAAAAGTTTTCTTTGCCTCAAATAATCTAAGATTACCGAATATTCTTCGGTTTTAGAACATGCAAACTTCTCTCATCTTGACTCCAAACCAGAAATTAACCGTTTGTAGGTAAGCCAGCTAGCCATGAACTACATCAAACATCCAAAACGTTGTGGTATGAGTCATCTTGTCAAATTCAAAAAAGGAAAGATATCCTTCAGCCAAGGCAAAAGGTTGAGGCCGCTTTGAATCTGATCGACAGAAAATTTGAATATGTCCGCAGATTTAGTGACGTCAAAAACTTTAGAAAGTGCACATTCACCCTATATGAAAAGTACCCTGGATTAGTGGTGTGCCGCTGGGATTTGTTCCTGGTATCATCCATCAATATCAGCATGTAATCGTTTCTTTGCGGCTACTTTCCCTTTTTCCTTTTTTGGGACCAGCTACTCGAACGCAAGTTTGGTCGGAAGTGAAACAAATGACCAAAATATGCCCTTGGTGTGGCGGATTCATTTCAGACGAAATAGCGACGGGAATTCCAAAACCAAAAGTGAAATGCCCACAATGCGGAAGCATGAAAAACTGGAAATGTGGAAAACGCAAAACGCCAAACGAAACTATTCAACGTTACTTATGCCGAGACTGCGGATACCTGTTTTCCAAGTGGTAAACCCTCTTCTCTTTCTTTTTTCTGTTATGGCAACCAGGAGGTTTTCTAATTGAACCAGAAACAGATCGAAGCAGCCGCACTTGTGATGCGCATTTTTCTTGCTGGCTTAGCCTTTAATTTTGATGCTAATTTTCATGAGCTTGAGGAAGTTACGAAGCGTGCTTTGCTTGAAATTGAAACGGAGACTTCCTAATGAAGGGTTTAAAGGTTAACCCTTGTGTTGGCTGCCGCAACCGCTGCTTGCGGATTGATTTGCTCTGCCGTGTTGGTTTTGATTTTGATTTGCAATGCTGGAGAAACAGCTTAGAAGTTGAGAACTTTTCTGATTTTTGGCTGAGTGTTAGGACGCTACCTTAGGAGGCTTTTTTCTGCAAAGCAAGCTGGAAGATAGAAGTCAAAATATTTTGCGTTCAAAGTCAAAAGTCAAATTTGACTTCTGTACCGTTCGCACTCGCGTCATTCCTATTCTGAAAAGTATTGAGGTTAAGATGTATCCGGCTAAGATTGGGCGTGCACGTGGCTGGAAGAAACAACATGTCGCCTATTACGTGAAAAAGCTTGAAAAAGCAGGCTTAATTCGCAGACTAAAGCGCAGCAACTTCGTTGACTACGAGTTGACAGAGCAAGGTCAAAACTTTCTCATATCATGTGAGGGCGTGCTGTTTAGCAGCGGAGTGTTTCGGCTCCATCGATGCTTCTTCAAATTTCCAGTTTTACGCGAGGGAGTTTATCCATTTGCAGATTTTCGGAGAATTGAGATGGTGAATTGGACAGCCCTTTTAGGCTTAGAGCAAGGAGTGAAGGTGCGTCACACCACGACTTCTTGGATCGTTCATGTCGAAACACTTTACGGTCGGAGTCCTGGGGAATTGGTGACTTTGGCTAAGAATCTTGCTGACCGAGTCGCTAAAGGCTTGATGAGTAAGTATGGTTGCGTTTTAGGTGATGGCCAAATTAACAAACGCCATGAACTCGGCGTAGATGATCCAGTGGCAAATCTTCTGAATCGCTATTTTACAGTGAGCACTCCAAAACGAGTTATTGACGACAGCCCAGGAGAAGACGAGGGCGAGCTTGATCATGTAGGTCGGGACGCAGCAATTGAGTATTTGCTAATGCCTGAGCGAGTGAAAAAGCTTGAGGGTCAAGTGGACAATGTCCTAACCGATTTGGCAAAGATTTCTGGCAGCCTTGAGAAGCTGGAAAAAATGGGTTACAGTCTAGCTAATGTCGCCGACGCTTTGGGCAAGCTTACAGAGCTTCAAACTAATCAGGAGTTACCAGCAGGTCCTGGAGGCAAAGAATACATTGCATAAACTATCATTTTGGCTTCTAATGTCTGTAAAATGGTGTTCAAAAGCAATTTCTGCGCATAGCCCAAGGCATGGGAAAAGTCCATGCTTTTCACAAGTCACTTTTCTGCAATTAGTTGGTCCTGATTACCCACAGTCAATTTTGCCCTGTATTGATGTACAAGAATTCTTGGAGTGTGCATTCTGACATGGAAACCCCTGAAAAACCTGTTCAAAACCCAAAAAAGAAGCGCAGCCAAAGCGATAAGATCGGTCGTTTAAAGTATAACCAGCAACTTCTGAAACAAACCTTGGCAGAAGTTGAAGAGGTTAAACTTATGCTCCGCACAATCTTCGCTGGCCTTAAGGATTATTTCAATTTTGAGAAGCCATTAATCGAACGTATTGTCTGTCAAGATCAAGTTGATCAGGAAATTTTAGGTCTACTCTATGAAGCTGGATCGACGGGATTGTTGCCCAAAGATTTGCAAGAGAGACTAAAACAGTTCAGAGTCACTCGTCATCAGATAAGCAGAAGAATCCTCAGAATGAACAAACGGTTGGAAAAAGAATTCGGTGAAAAAATTGCTGAGAAAAGAGGTTGGCATTGGGCACTGACTGGTTTTGCCTTTGATTCTTGGGGTCGGAGCGAGGAAGGCAAGAATTAGTAACTTGCCCAGGATCCAATTCTTTTCAGCTCTGCATTACCTGAAATAAGCGAATATTTGCGGTTTTAATCGATAATTATATATGCGTACATCCAGCCATGGGTAATAAGCTTTGGAGTCTTAGGAGCAAAATGGATGGCCTCGCTGAAAAAACGAAGTCTCA
This sequence comes from Candidatus Bathyarchaeota archaeon, assembly GCA_003165195.1. Taxonomy (GTDB): domain Archaea; phylum Thermoproteota; class Bathyarchaeia; order Bathyarchaeales; family Bathycorpusculaceae; genus Bathycorpusculum. The sequence continues at coordinate 5,600 of PLSP01000139.1, forward strand.
TAATCCTAGCAGTTATCATATTGGTTGTAGCCATTGTTGTAAGTTCATTTGTTTACCTCAATTCTCAGCAAAACTATTCCGGAAAAACTGAAACAATCACATTTGGAGACTTAGGCGTCGATTCATCTGAACTAGTTTACGTTGCCCAAAACCAACACTTCTTCCAACAAAATGGAATAAACTTTGTCATAAAGACTTTTGAGACATCCAATGAAGCTGATAACGCAGTTCTAACAAGTCAGGTAAATCTGGCCACTTCAGGAGAATATACCGAAGTAACAAACGCATTTGCAAACGATAACATCAGCGTGATTGCAAATATGGACAAATACCAAGGAGTTTACTTGATCGCCAATAAAGGTCAAGGGATAGAAAGTGTCTCAGACCTTGTGGGAAAAAAAATCGGAGTGGTTTTTCAGTCGTTAAAGGAATTCTATCTTGGAAGTTTCTTAGATGTAAATGGTCTGAACATCAGTAACGTAACCGTGGTTAATGTTGAGCCGTCTCAATGGGTTAGCTCTATCGCAAACGGAACCGTTGACGCTGTGGTTGTTTCACAAAATTACATCAGTCAGGTGCAAGCGGCGCTATCAAATAATACGGTTGTGTGGCAGGTGCAAGGTGAACAGTTAGCGTATGCCTTAATTTATGGCCAAACTAGCTGGATAACCCAGAATTCAGATTTGGTAAACCGTTTCTTAAAATCCCTCGTCGAAGCGCAGAATTACGTAATTCAGAACCCAACTAGTGCAAAAGCTATTTTGCAAACTCACTTTAACTATACTGCTGCTTATCTTGCTCAAGACTGGCCCAATCACCAGTTTTCTCTATCCCTTGATGACTCGTTAATTCTTGCAATGGAAGAGGAAGCAAGATGGGCTATAAGCAACAATTTAGTCAGCGGAACTACGGTTCCAAATTTCGTAAATTACATGTACACTAATGGACTTGAATCAGTGGATCCTGGATCTGTAGATATCATAGGTTGAGGAGAAAAAAGTGAAATTAAAAAGCCAGCTAATCATCAGCATAGCTATCTTCGGCATAATCTTACTAATTATTTCCACCTCAGTAATTATCACAAATCAGCAGGCACTACAGATAACTAATAAGCAACAAACGGCTGGGCAAATCCAAACAGGAGCCAGCAACCTTGCATACATTTCGAATGATTATTTCCTATACCAAGATAATGCTCAGGTGAATCAGTGGCAAACGCAGTATTCTGCCATGTCAACTGATCTTTCAAAAATAAACTCAGCCAACCCAGAACAGGCAACACTAATTAACAACGTTGAAACCGACTTGCAACTTGTGGGTGCAGGATTCAATAATTCAGTAACGCTTGTTGAGAGTACACCTCAGAATGGTCAAGTTTCCACAAGTTTAAAGACCGTTTCCGATCAATTGGCAGTTGAAAATCAGGCGCTTGCTTACGCCGCTTATGTTTTGGCAAACTCTTTTGAAAATCAAGCTAACCAGCTGAAGCAAACAGAAAGTATTCTCATTTTTTCCTTGTTAGCCGCATTTGCGGCGTATTTCGTCGTGATTTACCTAGTTGTTTTCAGGCGCACATTTAGATCAATGAGCAAGCTTCAAGAAGGAACAAAAATAATTGGCTCAGGCAATCTTGACTACTCTATCGCTTCTAAAAGTAACGATGAAGTTGGCGAATTATCCAAAGCCTTCAACCAAATGACAATTAACCTAAAGACCGTGACCGCCTCTAAAACAGACTTAGAAAAAGCAGAAGCTTCTCTGCGGGCAAGTGAGCAGCGCTGGTCAACTACCTTGTCAAGCATTGGCGATGCAGTAATTGCTACTGATATAGCGGGAAAGGTCACGTTTATGAACGGTGTAGCTGAGCAATTGACTGGTTGGACATTGAGTGACGCTTCACTGAAACCGGTGAAGGAAGTTTTCAATATCGTTAATGAGCAGACCCGCGTTGAGGTTGAAGACCCAGTTAGCAAGGTGCTTGAGAAAGGTATGATTTGCGGTTTAGCTAACCACACAGTACTTATTAAGAAAAACAAGACAGAAGTAGCAATTGACGACAGCGGAGCACCCATAAAAGACAAAGACGGT
>PLSP01000101.1 GCA_003165195.1 Candidatus Bathyarchaeota archaeon
GAATAGTGCAAAGGTGGTAGCGGGAATTAATGCAATAGCATACAGACCTAAGTCGCCTGGAGAAATTATTAAGGCAAGTATTATCGATCCAACTGCCATAATTAGGGTGGACAGAGTTCTTCCGATAAACAACTGTAGGCTTCCTTTTGCGGAATCCTTCCCCATACTTGTGGCTCTGTCCATTTTAAGACCCGAATAACACAATTTTTCTAATTACTATAGTTTAATGTTTAATTATTGCTAGTCAAAAGGTTAGAAGCAGAATTCTAAGAAAACAAAAAAAGCGAGTTGATATTACTCCCTAAAAAGGAATGAGAGCAATCAAATAGGAATAAAACTTGGATTTAACCCCAAGTTAGCAACCATGTTCGCAATTTCTTGCTGATATGATGGATTTGCCAAAATAATATAATCTGGTTTATAGTTTTTGAGAAAGTCAGGAGCGACTATTTTTTGGCCTGTTCCCGGTATGTACATATTTTGTTTGTGTGGATTTATATCTACGACATACGTGATGCGACTATCTCTGAAAACGTTAAGGAAAGTAACCCCCCTAGCTCCAGCGCCCCAAGCCACAATTCTTTTTCCCTCATCTAGCAGTTTCTTGAGACCAGTGCTAACTTGATTAATATTTTCATTAGTTTTAGATCCAAATTCCCCAACGAGGTCCCTAATGCTTTTGATTTCACTTGCTGAGATCGCAGGAGGTTCAAGTTCAGCCGATTTTTTTGTTTCAATGGTTGCGTATAAATAGATTGAGTCGAAGATTTCATTCTCAGTCTCTTCAACACTCAAAATCTTAAAACCACTGCTTGAAAAGAGATGCAGCAATGCCTGAACTGTGAAATAGGAAACGTGTTCATAAATTATGTCAGAATATTCGCCTTGAGTGAAGTCTTTTATTGAATTTGGAACAGCAAAGAATAGTTTCACTGATGAGTTATTGGTTAGGACGAGCTTTAGGTTGTCTAGAAAGGCTCTAGGATTGTTCATGTGTTCAAGCTCGTGGTAGGAAAAGACAAAATCAATTTGTTTTCCTTGATCGAGAAAAGGAAAAGATTGAGAATTGTAACGCTTTGACTTATCCTGCTGAAATGGATTGAATCTCAAAGCTCGATTGTTTCCCAAACTAACCATCGAAGATAAAAAGTCAACTTTTCCTCCACCGATTTCAACAATATTCTTTTGATAAAGGTCGAAATGGGTGATCATTTTTTTTAATAGGCTATCAGCGAACTCTTGGAAATGTGGGGAATAGAAAAGTGAGTTATCGTATTGATTGTCATATTGGTTTTTTGAAGGCTCGATTGCAATGTTTGATACATAAGTGCAGGTTGAACAAAAAGCAAGCTTTAAGCTGCCTTTAGTACAGTTTATAGCATCCTGCTTGTTACTCCAAAGTCGATTGCAGCTCGAAGGTACTTCTTCCACAGAATAAAATATTTCTAATTGATTTGAACCGCATAAAGGACATAATAGTTGATTCAATTTGTTTGGATCATTAAACATATTTTTTACCTCTATTAAATAAGCTCTTGAAAGTCAGGCGAAAGCCTGTTTGAGTTGATCAAAATCATCTTTGTTTAGCTTCCAACCTAACGCCCCAATGTTCTCTCTAAGATGATTCATGGTTGAAGCCTTGGGAATGGTAACTATTTTCTTATGTGATACGAGCCAATTGAGAGCAATTTGAGCTTGTGTCTTTTCATATTTCTTTGCCATATTATCTAGTACTGGAAAGCCGGGTTTAGCTAGTTTACCTTCTTCAAGCGGTGACCATGCAATTAACATAATGTCGTTTGCTTCACAATAGGAATAGAGTTCTTCCACAGACAAACCGTTAAAATAAGTTTTGTTGACTCGCGCAAGGTTGTAGTATGCCTGATTCGCTACAATTTGATATTTCTTGAGGTAACTTTGCGCTTCCATAAGCAATGAAGTCGAGAAATTACTGACACCAATGAATTTGGTATAGCCATCATCGACGCAGGCTTCAAGAGCAGTCATGGTTTCTCTTATAGGAACCTCAGGATTTGGCCAATGGATCAAACATAGATCAACGTAGTCAGTTGAGAGCCGTTTTAAGCTTTGTTTTAGTGAAAACAAAAGATCGCTCTTGTGCAGATGTGTTTTATATACTTTGGTTGTTATGAAGAGATTTGATCGCTCATATGATTTTATGGCTTGACCAACAAGCTCTTCGGTGTGACCAGCGCCGTAATACTCTGCAGTGTCAATATGGGTCATGCCCAAATCTATAGCAGTCTTAATTGCTCCAATACTTGATTCATCATTTGAAAAGTCGGCTGAATGCTTTCCCCCCAACCCCCAGGTTCCAACGCCTATTACGGGTATTTTTACCCCAGCGGACAGCTCTTTAAATTCCATAAGTATTCAACCGACTCTCTATGTACGTGAAAACTTGTTTTCTTAGAAATCAGTTGTGGGAGTTGGCGTCTTTTTTGAGTTTTTTTTGGGATCTCATGTCCTCAACTATGAAAGGAAGAACAAAAACGGTTTTTATGAACCATAGGCTGAATCCGACGGCAAAATCAGGGTACCCAGTCCTAAAGTAATCGAAAACTACCTTCGCTGTGTCTGAGGGCTTAAACCACCACCCAGCTTTGCTCTCAGTTTGGAAGCCATGGCACAGGAAATGAATGTTGTGCCTGATAGGTTCCAACCCCCTTTTGATTTGATGCTCGCAGACAGCGTCGCTGAGAGTCAACATTTTTGACCCGAGTTTGCTCGTAACTTGGCTGTCAAGATACGGAAAACCACCTGTTTTTTTGAATTCTTCTGTTCTGCATATCATGCAGCCAAGTGTATAACATACGGGTGTTCGTCCACATACAGCTATGACGTCCGGGTGAGTTTGAAGAGCGTCCATGCACTTTGAATACCAATTTTTGTTTACAATTATGTCATCGTCAACAAAGCACATTAAGCTAGATTTGCATTGGAAAAGACCCTTGTTTCGTAATTCGCCGATAGCCCCTTTTCCAGTGATTAGAATTATGTTTGGATCGGGTAGAGTTTTTTNNTTTTTTAATGTTTCTCGAAGTAGAGTAACTATTACGACATCCATAGGCCTGACCCAAATGTTTTGTTGTAGTTAGTTTAGTTTCGATATTTTTTAGGTTTGATTATTTCCTACATTATTGCTTTCTTGCAATAGAAAGCTTCCGCGAGTTTACTTGAAGCATTACATTCAATTCCTCGTAATCTAAGAATTGCTCTAAAAGTCTCCTTATCGAACCACTGCTTGTTCTGCTGACTTTGAAAAAAGCTGCAAATATTGTCTATCTTTTCGGTAACGTATTTTCCTTCTAAATTGACGAATACGTTTGGATGACCTATATCCCCGTCATATTTTGGGAGTTCATATTCTAGTATCAACTGATTTCTAAAAGTGTTCCAAGTTAGATCTGAAATTAAGCGATGGTCTTGATGCGCGTCATTTGAGTAATGCGTCAAAATAATATCAGGTGAGAACTCAGATTTTAGTTTCTCAAAATACTCTTTAATTTTTGACCCTTCAAAAGGGAAAAAAGAATCTCGAAAATTTTCTATAATAATCTTCTTTTTATTACAGTCTTTAAGAAAGGACGTTGCACTCTTTTGGGCTTCTTCGCGACGTTGTGAGTTACCGCTAAACACTACCCAGTGGCACTGAGCATCAGGTGTCTCCTTCGTAATTCTAAGTATTGTGCCGCCGCAGCCAATTTCGATGTCGTCTGGATGGGCACCCAATAGTAAGATTTTTGGGTTGGGAATCTTCCAAAAAGGGGTAAAACAAATCATGTTTCTCACTTGAGCTAAGTCTGATCGTGATTTTTCCATAATTGCCAGGATGCATTGTTCTTCAGAACAAGGTCGTCTAAACGTTGCTTATCTTTGTAAGTATCCAAACTTGCCCAGAAACCATCGTACTCAAAGGCCATCAGTTCTCGTTGTTTGATTAAACGTTGGAAGGGTTCATTTACTAAATCTTCCCCTTCTTTTATGACGTCAAATATTTTGTTCTTGAAGACAAAGTATCCACCGTTAATCCTCATGTTTGATTGAGTCATTTGACAAATACTCGTTACGTAACCATTGTCTGCGGATACCACGTGAAAAACGTAAAAAGGTTTCACTGAGAGAAGACAAGCGGTCTTGTCATGTTTGTTAAAAAAATCGATTTCTTTTGTAAGGGGGAGATCGGTTAAACCATCACTATAGTTGGCAAGAAATGTTTCTTCGCTTTCGACGTATTTTTTTACTGCTTTTAACCTTTGCCCTATGTCAACATTCAAGCCAGTCTCGACAAACGTTATTTTCCAGTCTTCAATGTCACTTTTGAGGAGTTGCTTCTTTTTCCCACCTTCAGTGAGAATAAAGTCATTTGAAAGACATTCATCGTAGTTCAAAAAGAACTTTTTTATTTCTTCACCTTTGTACCCGAGACAAAGAATGAAATCCTTATGGCCGAAATGGGCGTAATATTTCATTAAATGCCATAGTATAGGCTTTTCTCCGATTGGGATTAGGGGCTTTGGGAGGGTCTCAGTTGTTGGATGCATTCTTAGCCCGAGTCCGCCGCAGAATAGGACTACTTTCATGTCATTTTTCCTCACTGCTAGATTTCCGTGCCGTCAGCGGAAAATTGCTTTACTTCCGGAATGGGAACAACGAATTTGCCGCCCCACTCACTAATGTAAGACAATTGACTGATGATCTCTTCTTTTATGTTCCAAGGGAGAATCAAGACATAATCCGGTTTGACCTGCCTAATTTTTTCAGGGTTAAGAATGGGGATATGAGTGCCTGGCAGATACTTTCCCTGTTTGTAGGGATTTCGATCGACAGTAAAGTCAATGAAATCTGTTCTGATGCCACAGTAATTAAGCATAGTGTTACCTTTACCCGGAGCACCATACCCAACGATTGATTTCCTTTTTCCCTTTTGGTCAATCAGGAATGACAGAAAATTACGTTTGGTTTCCTTAACTTTTTCAGCAAAAGTAAAATATTTTTTGAGCCCGGACAACCCTTCGGATAGTTCTAAATCTCTTAGGTTTTTGACTGAAGGATCTAAAGGTTTTGATTTGTCGTTAGAGTTGCAAGCGTAGATTCTTAATGAACCGCCATGCGTTGATAATTCTTCAACGTGGTAAATTGTGAGGTTATGATTTGCAAAAAGCTTCTCAACTGAAATCAAAGAGAAATAGGAGAAATGTTCATGATAAATAGTGTCGAACTGGTTCTCATCGATCAGTTTTAGCAAATGTGGAAACTCCATGTTGATTACGCCGTGCGGTTTCAGCGCGATCTTCATGCTTTCAACGAATTCATTAAGGTTGGGCACTTGCGCTAAAACGTTATTACCGATTAACAAATCAGCTTGTTTTTTCTCAGATACCAATTTTTCTGCAGTTTTGAGGTTAAAAAACTCAACATTGGTGGGAACCCCTTTGCTGACAGCGACTTTGGCAACATTTGCTGCGGGTTCTATGCCTAATACAGGTATCTTTTTTTCAACAAAATATTGAAGAAGATACCCGTCATTACTAGCGACTTCAATTACTTGACTGTCACCCTTCAAATTTAGTTTTTCAGTTATCATATTAACATAGTTTTTAGCATGCTGTAACCATGCATCGGAATAAGAGGAAAAATACGCATATTCAGTGAAGATATCTTCAGGACAAACGTATTCTTCCAATTGCACTAGAAAACATTTGTCACAAACATAGGTATGTAGGGGATAAAACGGCTCCATTTTGTTTAGCTGATTTTCACTGATATAGCTTTCGCATAGTGGTTGCATTCCTAAGTCAACGAAGGTATGTTCCAATGGATTTCCGCATAAGCGGCATTTAGGAAAATTATTCTCGGTCATATTAAATCCTCAATAACCAAATTTTCAGTAAATTCAGAAATATTACAGAAGTCTTTGAGATGAATTTTGTTATTCTGCATTGTCAAAACCAAGCAGTGCCTCTTTGAATCTCATAAAAACTACACTGGCTCGTTAATAGGTATTGTTGCATGTTCTTTTTTCTAGCACAAAATTTTATTTAATAGACAAGTCCAAACTATCAGCTTTAGCGATGTTATTGCTTGAAAGATCAAGTTAAGTAAAGGCTAACTCGCGAGAACGCGATTTCATAAACCAATTATCTGTTTACTTATAAGTCCGAAGAGAAAAAACTGTTCTAACTCATTTTGCAGAACAGAATTTTGGAGACTTAAGATGTGATTAGGTCATCAATTAACTATACAAAAGAAACAAACCGTGAAAGAAAGAATAGAAAGTGATTGGTTTTCTTAAATTTATTCAGGCTTACGATAGCCATTTTCTGCGTAATGTTTTGTCGAGTTCTTCCGATTTCAGGAGTTTCTCTAGATGAATCACTCGTCTATATTTGGGTCCTTCGATTTCGTCCAAAGTTAAGCCAAATATCTTAAAAGCGTCATAAAGTTGAGCAGCTCCTTTTCTTGCGGTCCATTGCGGTTTGAAGTACTTGAGTATGTTTGCGATTTTGCTGAAATCTACTTTATACGAACGCTTATCGGGTTCAGCGCCTTTAGCAAACTCTATTTTGGAATTAGGAACAGTGTCCTTAACAATTTCGGCAAGTTCTAGCGTTCTAAAGTTTTCTGTTGTTTGACCTACATTAAAGATTTCGTTGTGAATTAGTTCTCGAGGTGATTTTAGAACAGCAACAAAAGCTCTGGAGATATCTTCAATGTGAACTACGGGCCGCCATGCCTTTCCGTCGCTTTTCAAAAGAATGCTGCCAGTTGTGTAAGCCCATGCAACCAAGTTGTTCAGCACTACATCTGAACGCAGCATTGGAGACACGCCGTATGCTGTTGCAGATCGAAGGAAAGTGGGTGAAAAATCTTTATCTGCTAATTTGGAAACGTCTTGTTCAGTAAATACTTTTGATTCGCCATATGGAGTGACTGGATTCAAAGCTGAGGTCTCGTTAACTGTTTCAGTGCCTGAGGCACCATATGTACTGCATGAGGACGAGAAAATATATCGTTGGACTCCAACTTTCTTTGCCAAAACGGCCAATCTAACAGACGCTTTATGGTTAATATCATAGGTCATGTCAGGGTCCAAGTTTCCCAGAGGATCATTTGAAAGTGCCGCAAGATGAACGATAGCATCTACACCGCGAAGGTCCTCCTCTGTAAGATCCCTAATGTCTTTTCTTAGACTCGGAACGTCTGGCAGGATAGCTTCTTGTTTACCAAATTGACAACCTTGATAGTATTCAGAGTCGACACCAATAACTTGGAAACCTTCTTTTTGCAGCATTGGTGTCATGATAGAGCCAATATAGCCTTTATGTCCCGTAACCAAAACACGCATCTCTATACCATCCTTAAATTCGTTTGTTTTATCCAGTTTGCCATATATCTTAGTTTTGGTAATAAAATCAATACCCTAAATTCAGATTCTAAAAATACGAATGTTTCCATAGATGGTTTTCAAATAATTGCTCCCACTTGCTCTACCATAACTGCTATTCTCAGGATTCTTCCTGTTTTTCCTGATTTGAGGAAAGGATTAAGAAATTCGAGAAATGCCTTCAAGAATGCGTAAACCGCAACTGGCTTAGGTCCAAAGGCAATTTTTTGGCTTTTTCCACTGTTGTAAGCCCAATTAATTATATATTTAAAAGTTAGTCTTTCTGGTCCTACCATATGAAAAACTATGGCTGTCCGCAAAAACAAAACCTTAGCTTGAGTTTTCGCTTTAGCCATCAGATAGGAATCCTCGCCCTTCAAAAGTTTTCCCGCTCGGGGACCAATATTGGGATCAAAACCACCTACCTTTTGAATAACTGCCTTCTCAAAAATCATGTTGCCGCTCCAAATATCACCTTTAGCTTCATTTCCAACTCCAACAAAATACCCAAGGACTTNNCCACCAGGCAGGAGGAGTTGCGGAAAATTTAGCTCTCAGCGGCCCCCCTAAAACGTCAGCTCCAGTTCTAATGCCCTTTTCTACCTCTTCTATCCAATTATTGCTTGGTAAACAATCATCGTCTATGAAGGCTACAAATTCTCCTTCAGCAATGCTAACTCCATAGTTCCTTGCGTTGCTCACGCCGATTTCAGTGTCGAATCTCTTCAACTTCACCAATTTACTGTCGGGTTCAAGATTCAAAGGAAAAAAAGATCCATTGTCTATTACAATTATTTCAAAAGGTTTGACTGTTTGATTCAATAAAGCGTTAACTGCTTGTTTCACAAATTTAGGTCGATTGTATGTGACCACAATAACCCTGATTGACGTTTGATACCTCTCCTAATAAGTAAACACTTAGTTAACTACTAATCTGAAAGCAGGTTTGGCAGTTATATTATTTATATTTTGATTGCTTTATGAACATTCGTTGCAATATTAGTCGCGAAGGGAATTAGTGTTCGTGCTGCTTCAGAGTTGTACAGCAAAAAGTCTTTCATGTCGCACCAGACGTATTTCCATCCTTCAATTTTTAAAGCTCTAAAGATTTGATCATAACATAGGATTCGTTCGGATGGCGATAATTTAATTCGTCTAACTGAATTAAAATATTCACTGTAGTTTTTCCAGTGAGGAAAACTCGTTGGATTTTCAGTGGTCCACCAAGCAGATTCTTTTCGTAAACGATCATAGGGTGTAGTTGATTTGTTTTTTCCATAAAACGTCGTTGAATATGCACCCGAGTGTTCCCTTTCAAAGAATAGGCATTCAGGAATCAAATGTATTCTACCCAATAGACCGATCTCAGCGAGCAGGTTTCTGTCAGCGCCAATATACTCACCATGCAAACTGGTTTTTCTGAAGGAATCCGCCCGAATAACACCAAAAATTGGAGAAACTGCAAAATTCAATCTTATAAGATCGCCGAAGCGTTCATGAGACTTTTTCGAGTCAATTCTGCCTAGCCCACCTTTATTATAAAACCCTAGCAAATCGCCGTTTTCATCTATGCGCCCTGTTATGGAATGGCACAACACTACTGATGCGTCCTTATCCAGAATAGCGACACATTTTCTCAAAAAATCTGGAGCAAGAACATCATCAGAAGCTGCCCATTTGAAGTACTTGCCAGACGCCAACTCGAATGCACGGTTAAAGTTTCTGGGTGCGCCTATATTTTTGTTATTTCGATAATATCGAATTCGCTCGTCTTGAGATGCATATTGCTCGCAGATTTGCTGGGTGTTATCTGTAGAAAAGTTGTCAGAAATTATCAACTCAAGATCGGTAAATGTCTGAGTAATGATTGAATCCAAAGCTTTCTTAAGGTATTTTTCACCGTTGTACACGGCTAACCCTATACTAACACACGGGGATTCGCTCAAGTCCTATTTTCTCCGGTTTTCCATGACTCTAAAGTCTCAGATTACTAGTAAATGTGATCACCAGGCGAAGCATTATTTACCCTAAGCGAAAATGGCTATAATGCTCTTTCAGTGACTGGATAAAACGAATCACCAGAGCCATAATCTTCACAGCTATACTTGGAATTGTAACAAGGATTACGATAACAATGAACAGATCAGATGTGAACAATCTAGAGAAATGCTAACAGGGCGTGGACCTTTCCGAGCTATTCAACTTTTTGCTTGGACCTTCTAAATAGACTAATGTCTGCCCTCTGCATTAGAAAAAAGAAGATAACTGCTTCAGTGTTAAAATCACCCAAAACCAAGCTGAAACCGCTGGATTTCACAAATCACCCAGCAATGTGTGTTGTTTAGCTGCTTTCATGGGTACTTTAGCCCCCACTCGACGTTCTGTCTTACGACCTTAGCAGGTACACCTGCCACCAAGCAGCGTTCAGGTACATCTTTGTTGACAACGGCACCCGATGCTACGATTGCTCCTTCGCCTATCTTTACGCCTTTCAATATGTTTGCTCTGCTTCCAATCCAAACATGCTTGCCTATGTCTATTGGCTTAGACATTTCATATCCAGATCTAACTACATCGTGGTAGTCAGAGTCTTTTATCTCCACATTCCAAGAGATCTCCACGTCATCGCCGATTTTGATGTATTTGTTGCATAAAATATCACTGCAAGCGTTTATCCATACATTGCCTCCAATATCCAGGATTGCGTCATTCCGTATTGCAAATTGTACACCACAGCCACACCGTACAAGGCCCTTGATTATTAGTTTACTGTTCTCATCCATACGAAAAACACAAGGAGCGCGCGATGTGTAGANNAAAGTTCCACATATCAATGCCGAAGCGAAAGGTGCCCTGGTTTTCAACCTTGGCGTTTTTGCCTATGCGAGTTGCTGTTTCACCGTTAACAAGAAATGCAGTTGCAGGACGTCCCATTTCACCTGCGTTGGTTTTGGAATACAGGTACCAGCTTTTTAAAATGGTGCGCACGCCAACTCTTGCGCCTATTGCATTTCGAATATTCGACAAAACAAATCAAAAAACATGGACAACAAGATGCTTTAATCTCTTTTCCCAAATCGCATTTGCACTAACTGTTTCTTAACTCTTCACATAAAATCCTTTCCCTTTGCCCTGACCTAACCATAAAACAAGCCACGGTTGCGACATACACAACAACATCAATCTAACTAGTGAAATATGTAGTAGCTAAGCAATCGTTCTATTTCGTTTTCTTTTATTCGATGGCTAGTTCGAAGGCCATTATTGATTAGTTTCTGCCGTAAAGTGTCATCTGACAGTATTCTCGTTATGGCTTCTGCAAGTTCTTCAACGTTCCCAGGCTCAACTAACAGTGCGTTTGATCCATTTGTCAGCACGTCAGGAATCCCGCCAACTGGGGTAGCCACCACAGGAACTCCACTGGCTAAAGCCTCAAGTATCACCAATGGGAAACCTTCTGAAAGGGAAGGCAAAACAAAAACATCCGCAGCGGCTAAGAATTTTGGGATTTCATTGTGCGGAGACATTTCAATGATTGAAACATTTCCCTCCAAGTTATTCTTGCGAATTAGGCCTCTTAGCTCCTCAAGATAGTTTCTTTCGCTTGAAGTTACAGAATAAATGGGCGATCCTTTTATGATTATTTTGGCGTTTGGGCTTTTTTGTATAATCTTTGTTGAGGCCTCAATCAGATAGTTTAGCCCTTTTTCTGGACTAACTCTACATACTGTAAGAATAATTGGGCCATTAGGGTTTAGGTTTTCTTTAACGTCACTTTCTACATTTGTATGAAAGATGTCAGAGATTTTGTACTTATAAATGACAATTTTGCTTGGGTCAACGTTATATGAACTTATTAAGTCTTTTTTAATGGACTCCCCTAAAACGAAAATTTTTTCGCTTTTCCGGTAAACTAATTTTAACATAGATGCTAGCGGTTTTCTGAAAACTTTTGGCGTGCTCTCAACACCATAAGAAATTTCTCCTGCAATTACGGGTATAAATTTGGAGCCTGTTAAAATGCTGGAGAGCCCTAATGGCACCGAATTTATGGTTCCAAGACAGACAATTACAGAGGGTCTGATTACAGAAGCCATGGCCATTTTAAGAAAGAATGTGAATAGATAACTTGGTGCTGTATCTATCTTCATATTGTAAAAGCTTATTCCGTCACCGCTGAAATGCTCAATTTTTGTTCCATCCCCAATTAATATGTAATTTTGGGCAGGGTTTTTTGTTATGATATTGCGGATAGCAACAAGTTCTGGGTGATCGGATTTTTGATACCAATGAAAGCTCCAGTTTGCATACTTAGAGAATAATATTCGCATTAGTCTAGATCAGTCCAATATTTTTAGTCTAGTAATTAAATTCTAACTTACACTTTGATATAACTCAAGATAGCTATTTGCGACGTTTTGCCAACCATATTTTCTAGCGGTTTTTAGTGCATTATAGGAAATTTTCTTTCTCAGGCTACTGTCGGCGGCCAAATTAAGAATTGAATCTGCAAGAGAGCGTGGATTTTCTGTTTGAAAAAGTAACCCATCTTCACCATCAGAAATAATCTCTTTAAGGCTGCCAATATTAGATGCTATTATTGGAATTCCCGAGGACATAGCTTCGAGAAGAGTTATGGGGAACCCCTCATGTCTTGAGGGAATCACACAAATGTCAGCCGACTTGAAGTATCGACAAACTTGAGAGTGCTCAACCATACCATGAAAAACAACGCAATCCGCAATTCCCATCTTATTTAGCATGGGCAAGTAGCTAGAGTACCCTGCACCAACCACATGTAGTTTCAAATTTGGAAGCTTTAGGCGAAGTTGAGCAATCGCTTCTGCCAAAATATCAAAGCCTTTCAGCCTTGAGAAGTACCCTACCGTCAGAATAACTGGATTACCCTCTAAAGGTATTTTGTTGACGCATTCACTGAATTCGGCCAAGTTTATCCCGTTAGGTATAACCACAATTTTGTCTGAATTTACCCCGTACAACGCTGCTATTTTTGAGCGCATAAACTTTGTATTTGCAATGATTCTATCAACTAGTTTACATGAGGTTACGGTGAACATCAGATCCGATTGAGAAATCGGTCCTAACCCAGGATCCAATTTGTGTTCCAAAGGGATTATTCCATGGATATTGAGAAACGTTCGAATGCCCATAATCTTTGCAAATCTAAGAAGCATAAAGCTTCCATCATTCCACATTGGAACAGAATTAAATTGAATTATATCGAATTGCTTTGCGGCATATTTGCCATAGACGTTAAAAAGGTTGGAAGCTTTCTTTGGGGACATTGTTCGAGGGAAATAGCTAACGTTTGCTTTTTGTTTCATAGCCCTTGGTAGATAGTAAGCAACATTGTTAACGCCGCCTAGCTTTGATTTTGGCTCTTTATAATACAAAATATTCAATTAAATCAACTTGAAAAATCAATAGAAAAATTAAAATGAAGAGTACGGGGCATTATGCGCCAGCTAAGCGCTCTTTAGCAGAATTACTGCTGTATTCCCTTGAACCGTAATTGAAGAGGCGACGGTGCTTCCACTTATTGCGTTTTTATACCCTGTTCCAATTGTCATGGAGTAAGCGGTGCCTGTGGGATTTACTATTACCATGCCCGATGAGAACTGTCTTGTATAAAGGTGCGTTCCACTCGTGATTGAGTAGGACCCGATTGGGGTACCGAGACTGCCACTAATGTTTTTGCTAAACAGTGATTGATAGAACCCGTCAGAATTGAAGGTATAAGCCGCTGCATCCATACAGGAGTAACTGTGCTGCACAGTTAATAGTTCTGAAGCGTAACAGAAAGTCATGTACTGTTGTGGCGTTGCACCCGATGGCAAGAAGGACGGAAGCCCCGCTTGATCTGCTTGTGCGTCTTCAGCAATGGTAATTTCATACTTGTTGCCGCTGGTCATCCAGTTATTTTGTAGCCAGACAAGATAATTAACGCTGTTCAACCAATAGCTTTCACTTACCCAATTAGGATTGCTTGTATAAGGAGGATTGCTAAAAAGGCCCTCGCTCATTATTCCGTCTAAGCTTGAGCTAGTGAAAACTTGAGTCCAATACGAGGTCTGGCTGGAGTCAAAGAAGTAACCGCCATTTTGAATGCCGTTAGCGAATACCATTTTGTTTGTAGTTTGTTTTAGTGCGTTAGTGAAAGCAATAACTGCGTTGCAGACGTCTTGAGAAGTCCATGCGGTTCCTGTTCTAGGATTCATCGGCGGATTTAAGCCAAGATTATAGAAGTAATTCAACGTCGCTTGATAGTCGTCAAGTCTAGTGCCGTCAAGGCTTGGATGGGCGAGAATGTTCTGCTCAAGCATGTTTATGACCCAAGCACGGGCATTCGGGTTACCTATGTCCCAGAGGTATAAACTTCCATACATTACATAGTTTCCAGAAGAATCTTTTAACAACCAACCATTGTTCATGCAAATCGAGGTCATTCCTGGATAATCATATTGACCAAGAGTGAAGGGCAAATCAAAGTATTGAAGAACTATAGCGTTTGGATTATAAGTTTTGACCGTATCTATTGCAGACAACCATGGATAAAATGCTTCTATTACGTCTGCACCGCTTGCGTAAGTTGAAGCCGATTCTGTGTAACATGACCCGATCCAGACATACCGTAGCATCGTTGCTTGATTTGTTTGAGATGGCGGAATTGGGGTGGAAGTAGGTGTTGGACTTGGGGTCGGAGAGGTTGTTGGCTTTGGGGTCGGAGTTGAAGTTGGCGTCGAAGTTG
>PLSP01000041.1 GCA_003165195.1 Candidatus Bathyarchaeota archaeon
TGACCAGTTTAGAGAAATCGCAAGTCTATCTCAAGAATACGGTAGAGGATATGCTGAAATCACCGATCGACAGAATATCCAGTTACACTGGTCAGATTGAAAATTGCCTGTTATAGCGTCAGACACCGATAGTTCAGAGAAGCATGTAGACGATGCTTTAAACGTTGATGTTGCAAAAGGCTTGACGTCTGATCAGGTTAAGGAAAAACAAAGTCGTTATGGACGCAATGAAGTAGCGGAAAAACATCCAAACCCTGTTTTGGCTTTTGCAAAGAAGTTCTGGGGCTTAACTGCTTGGATGCTTGAAGTTGCCATATTGCTGTCTTTTGTTTTAGGCAAATACTTGGACCTCTACATAATAACCGCTCTACTGCTTGTAAATGCCATTTTAGGCTTTATCCAGGAACGACAAGCTACACGAGCTGTAGGGGCGCTTAAACACAAGCTTCAGTTAAAGGCGCGTGTTTTGCGCGATGGCATCTGGCAGACTTTGAATGCTGCTGAAGTTGTACCTGACGATGTCATCAGGGTTAGATTAGGAGACTTTGTTCCTGCAGATTTCAAAATTCTTGATGCTGAAGCCACAGTTGACCAGTCAGCCATAACCGGAGAATCCCTTCCTATCGATAAGAAAACTGGCGACATTGTTTACTCTGGATCGCTCGTTAGGAAGGGCGAGGTTACAGGCGTTATCACAGCTACTGGCGTCCACACATATTTTGGTAAAACTACCCAGCTTGTTCAGTTGGCCAAACCCAAGTTGCATATGGAAGCAGTTATTTCAAGCCTTATGAAGTGGCTTCTTGTCTTGGTTGTTTCCTTGCTTGTTGTTACCGCCGTAGTTTCTTGGGCTAGAGGAGTAAACCTCTTAGATGTAGTGTCCTTAGCTCTGGTTTTGCTTGTGTCTGCAATTCCAGTAGCTTTGCCAACCATGTTTACGATTACTATGGCGTTAGGATCATTTGAACTTGCAAGAAAGGGCGTATTGGTTACTCGGCTTAGTGCTTCGGAAGATGCTGCGCTCATGGATGTGTTGTGCGCTGATAAAACAGGAACAATCACTGAAAACAAACTATCAATAGCCGACATCGCTGCACTGAATAAATACACGAAAGATGATGCTCTCATATTTGGCGCTTTAGCTTCCCAAAAAGCGAATCAAGACCCAATAGATCTAGCATTCTTTACTGCTCTCGAGGATAAGAAAATCAAGTTAGATGAGTACAAGCAGAAAAAATTCATCTCCTTTGACCCTTCCACGCGCAAAACGGAAGCGATTATTGAGAAGAAAGGTGATACCTTAAGGGTTATCAAAGGTGCAGTGTCAGCAGTAATGCAAACTTGCGACACCAAAGAAAATGAAAAAGCAACCATCGAGCAGAAAATGGATGTTTTGGCAAATAAAGGCTACCGGGTTATAGCAGTGGCTATTGGCAAAGAAGCACTTGCAATGGAGATAGTTGGATTAGTCGGGCTTTATGATAAACCACGAAAGGACTCTGCGAAACTGATTGCAAAGCTAGAATCTCTGGGAATTTCGGTTAAAATGCTCACAGGCGATTCACTGCCAATTGCGAAGCAAATAGCTCAAGAAGTGGGCTTAGGCGATAAAATTTCGCGCATGACGGACGTTGAGAACACCAGAAGCCAAGACGGCATGGTTGCCGCAGAGATTGTTGATAAAAGCGATGGCTTTGCGGAAATTTATCCCGAAGGCAAGTACCGTATTGTCAAAGGCCTGCAGGCAGAAAAGCATGTTGTTGGCATGACTGGCGACGGAATAAACGACGCAGCCGCATTAAAGCAGGCGGAGGTTGGAATAGCCGTAAGCAACGCTACGGATGTGGCAAAAGGTTCAGCTAGTGTTGTTTTAACCGAAGAAGGTTTATCAAACGTCGTCAATTTAGTTGTAACCGGCAGAATGATCTATCAGCGGATATTAACTTGGATTTTTTAATAAGATAGTAAAAACTTTCCAAGTAGTCCTGTTTGTTATCGTTGCGTTCCTACTTACTGGCTTGTTCGTTGTTAGCGCTTTTCAAGTGGTTCTATTGCTTTTCTTGGTTGATTTTGTCACCATTTCTCTTTCAACTGATAATGTACGACCATCGGAAAAACCTGAAACATGGAATATTACGCCTCTTGTTAAGGGCGCTACAATACTAGGGGTTGCAAGTGTTCTTGAGTCTCTGGGGCTGCTTTTTTTGGGCCTTAATTACTTCGGGCTATCAAATACTGCAGCATTGAATACTTTCTCGTTTGACATGTTATTATTCGGAGGATTATTCACTATCTTTGTTGTTCGGGAAAGAGGAAATTTCTGGAAGTCAAAACCAAGCCGACCACTTCTAATTGCAATAATCGCAGACATCGTCATTTCATCGATTATTTCAATTACCGGAATCCCTGGTTTGACACCGATATCACCCACAAACGTCATGATAGCGCTGGCATGGTTCTTTGCATTTGGGCTATTGGTAAATGACCAACTAAAAACTCACTTACTCAAGAAGCCAATTTAATAACACAAGTGGAATCTTTTCTCTGCTGGTTAGGCAACGAAAAAAAGACCAGGGCAAAATTCTAATTCTCCTTTGTCGGTCAACCATCAAGCGTCATGGCAGATAGCTAATGAATTTAATAGTATTATTGGGGCCGGAGCCGTCTGAATTTTGCAATTCCCACCGCAACTACGGTTGAGACAAATACAGTGGCAATAAAAACTGACACTAAAATGGATGATGGAAACTCCGGAACTGCCCAAACGGAAGACGAGGCTATCTTCATCATTTGGGTGCTATTAGTCTGCAAGTTGCCGTTTGTCTGAACGGTTTCTTGGCGCCACTCCACCATCATGCCGGTGGCTTGATCAAAATAGAAATCTGAATTTACCATTATACCGTTCTGAATCGTGCTTGTTGTTAGGTGATTGGTTAATCTCTGCTCGCCAGCATAAGTCATCATTAACGTATCGTTAATTATGGGGCTGTTATTGGCAGAAGGAAACATTCGGCCCATCATGCCAACATTGCGTGCCATGAAATAAAAATTGTTCGCGCCGGCGGGACCACCATATCCCGAAATTGACGCCATACCCGTTCCAACGTTCATGCTGCACACTCCAATACTGTCTGTACCATTCAACC
>PLSP01000048.1 GCA_003165195.1 Candidatus Bathyarchaeota archaeon
TACCCTGAAGAAATCTATCGAACACTAAATAACGTTTCCAGCTGGTTTTTTGAGAATGCCTACGGGACCTCTTCTCTGCGTAGCATATTGCATATTCAAGCGCTGATCGATGACTTCCAAGCTGATATGGCTAAAATCATGAAGATTTACACCAAGCCAATGCTCATCGCTAAATGCGGTGGGAACGGTGCACCCGGGATGCCTGAGCCATGGAGCGACCCACAACTAGACGTTATGTCAAATACCCTGGCTACACGTGATCAAGGCACAGATCTGACAGTAAGAGGAGACGTCGAGGTCACACCGATGTCTTCCTTAACCAAGGACTTGAAGGCAGAATGGTGGATCGAGTATCTAGAGCGTCAACGTGACAGCCAACTTGGCGTACCTAAGATCTTTCTGGGAGAGCCAGAAGGCGCCAACAGAGCCACGGCAGACGTCGTAATGCAGGAGTTCATAACTAGGCTGCGTATGCGACAGAAACACCGCAGCGGCGTCTATGAAATGCAGCTTTTCCCATTAATCCTACGCGGCGAATTCCCAGAAGCCTTGATCATACCGGATAAGATCCCAAAGATTAAGTGGAAACCAATTTGGGAACCACCCACTGACGTCAAGATGAGCCGAGTGATCGACCTATACAATAACATGTTGATGGGCGATAAAGAAGCACGTGGCGAATTAGGCCTTCCAGAAAAGATCGATGGGGTTTTGAAGTCTGTGCCGGCTCCGGCGCCAATGATGCCTGAGGGGCGGCAGTTTGAGACACCTGGAGCTCCGCAGAAAGCGCCTGGAGGGTTTCCCACGAAATTAGTTAAAGACGGAAACGGGGCGTCATATCTTGTGCGAGCTCTGCCTTGAAGCCGTTAACGCAGTTCGTGTTGTAAGAGCAATGGAAGCTGCAGTTGTTAACCCTAACATCAAATTCTCTACTTGGCGCTTTCACAACTCCAAGAACCCTAACACCTGCCTTAAATGTGAAGATTATGACGGCGACGAATACGAGCTTGAAGACCCAGATGATTTGCTAAGTATTTTTCCTTGGGGTGAATTCGTTGCTGATGATACGTTCGCCTGCAATGTGCACCCAAACTGCGGTTGTTTCAGCATAAAAGAATCAGATCAAATGAAAACTTGACGCTAACGGCTCTGGTTGGCTTTGACGTGGTAGAATGATAAGCTAATTTCAGACCAATTTAGGAGATTTTCCTTTGCCTTTAGAACTGAATTATGATGTTGAAGTCCAAGCCAGCCTAGATGATATTAGGAAAACTGGGATCATCGAAGGCCAAGCCATGGATACTTCAGTTAACAAAAACCGTTGGCAGATCCCTTCGGAAGATCTAGATTTCTTTGTGGAGACCGTCAATAAAGCTGGGCTCAGGATTAATCACGGGCTTACTACTGAGAGCGTAAAAGGAGCCGTCATTAAGGCTTGGCGTGTAGGCGAACAAGTTTTCTTTCAAGCTGAGGTCTCTGGGGATCCGGTGCTTCTGACCCAGATTGAAAAGAAATACCTGCAGATGGTTAGCCCCAAGGTCGTCTCAGATAACATTGTCTGCAGCTTATGCCAGGGCAAAACTCGAGACGCTGACATGGTGATGATTCATCTCTGTGCCGGTGCTTGGGAGATCGTGCATCAACCTCGCTGCTTAGAACTCAGTATTGTCGCTGAGGGTGCTTACGCGAATAATCTTTTCCGTTTCAAAGGGTTCGCAGCTGCTATGGATGAATCGCAGCGCAAGGCGCTTGTTGCCTCTGTCTGTAAGTGCACGGATAAGTCGCATTGCCCTTGCGGCCTAAAAGAGTTGAAAGCAAAGTTACAGCCTGACTTACACGGGCTTAACAACATAAATGGAGAAAAAAATAAAATGAGTTCAGGTGAAAATCAGCCACCAATCGCTCCGACAGCTCCAGGTGAAAAGCCGAAAGCTGGCACGGAATTGACGTATCAACAGCTAGAGGACGAATTAACGAAGAATACAACGCAGATCATGGATGCCTGCAAAGCTGCAATAGCCGCTTCTGAAAAAACCATAGAAGCAAAGTTGGAAACAACTATAAAAGCAGCCGTTGAAGCCGCCGTTCCTAAGCCTCGACCAAACGGGAAAGGCATGTCGGGACCCGGCATGGGTGCAGGCGCAGGGCTCCCGGGAATCGATGACGCTCAACGCCTAAACAACATGTTTGCATCGAAGGGCAGTTTGAAGAAAGCTGGGCTCGAATTAGCTGCTGCTGCGAAACGCATGGGCAGCTTAACCGCGGATATAACGCATACAGACCCTGAGGAGGCAGAACAATGAGTTTTGACGGTGTAGGACCTAAGGTAATTCCCGACTTAGAGCAGACATTCCTTGCAGATTCAGGCTACACATCACCCAAAGTAGGCGACCCAGTCTACGTCTCAAGCAATAACGCAGTCAGCTTATGCACAGGCGCTAACGCAGCGTTCATCGGCTTTGTCCAGTCAGTGCCTCCAGTAGATACTTTTGGCAATCAACTGCTAAACGTCTATGTCTTCGGTCATCGGCTACGGTGCAAGAACACTTCAGGCGGCACATTGTCAGCAGGCGCAGTAGTTGTTTCAGCTAACGGGGGCATAGCAGCCTGGTCACCGACAACCGATGCAGCTCTAGGCGCAACTATCACAGCGAACACAACCACAGGAGTAATCACCGCTTCAGGTCTCGCAGCAATCATCAACGCCCAGTCATATCGACGCGGAGTCGTAGCTATTGGTGGCGCAAATAACGCGCAAGTTCAAATAATCTTCGGGTAAACCCGAGGACCACCCTTTCAAGTTTTTTTGAAAGCTAGAAGAAAATAAATTAAATAATTAATTTTGGAGGAAAAAAGAAAATGAGTTTTGTAGAAGACGCTCTAACCTTTGTTGATTCAGCTGCGATTCAGTATCCAGAACTGAATCAGGTTATCATAGAAATGACTATGCCAAACCTGATTTTGAAAAGACTACTCACAGACGATGTTCTCAAGCATGGCCGAACTAAGACCTACAGCATTGAAAACGGATCTCACAGTGTAGGCATCAGTGAAGTTGCACCCGGAACAGCTGCACCCGTCGATTACACACCTTTGAAATACGCTTCTCTTAGCCCATACAAACGTATGGAAGCAGTAGAGATTCCCAAAGAAGTCGTTGAAGACGTCGATTTGCCAGTGGTTAATCAACAGCTAAAACGTTTAGCCAGACGCCTTGCCTATCAGATCGAGCTTGACTGCTGGACCGTGATGCTTGCTGCAGTTCCAAGCGCAAACAGCTTCGCATGCACCGGAAAAACAATCACCGTGACAGGAACTGAATTCACCAAGGCAAACACTGCAGGCATGGAAGACTTCAACAACGCTGAAGCCTTGATCAACGCAGGCGACTTCATGATGGACACGATCGTTTGTAACCCGATACAGAAGCGCGACATCAAGAACCTGCCAAACTACAGCCTATACCGGGACCAGATATCGCCGATCACTCAGAAGCCAATCCAGATGCTGGGCGAATGGGAGCTTTGTTGGAGCAACGTTGTACCCGCTGGAACCATCCTTTGCATAAGCACTGGCAAGAACCTTTCAGCTGCCTACGCGCCGCTCGGGTACTTCTTGGTTAAAAGACCTTTGACGACTGACGTCGAGTTGCTCAAATCCAAGGAAGTTGTGAAGCCTATTCTCAGCACCCGGTATGCTCCGATCGTAGTCAACGGCCAATGCATCGCAGCAATCACAGGCCTCGCGACGAGCTAAGCAAAAAAAATAATTTTCAAGTTGTCTCAAGTTTCTACTTATTTTTTTGCCAGGTTGAAGACGCTGGTCCGCTTTAGCGTCATGGCTTGGAGAAGCGGACAAAAATCAGTTTAATGCAAGATTTGAGGGTATTATTTGTCGTATCTAACTTTTACTTCGCTAGCTGAAGTAATTACTCACCTAAATGCTACAGGACCCGATGGAAACAGCAACTATACAGTTTACGGGCTTTCTGTTTCAAGTAATAGCGTTCAAGCCTATGTTGATCACGCGAACACTTACATAGGAAGCCTTGTGCCCAGTGTAACATCTACGGATCCGCGTTACCCATTTGCGCAGTTAGCCGCCTTAGATCTTGCATGCATGAGCGTTTTAGTTGCGGCAAGCGGCGGGATGCTTTTGGGCGCGGCAGATTACAAGCTTGGAGACTTATTTGTAACTAAAGGCACTATTGGAAAATTCTCATTTCAAAGCGCAGTGCAAAGCTTCCAAGACAGCTTTACCAGAAATATAGTGAATCTTTCAACTGTAGCCATAGGCACTCAAGCACGCCTGGGATATGAAGTTCCTCGGAGGAAAGCTTAGATGTCAACTAATCAAGCCTTGGCAGTTTCGGAGTTGCTGCAGGCTAATTGGGGGCTATCCAGTCCGGTGGCTGCTGCGAATATTTTGTGGCCTACGACTCGTATGGATGCAATTGGGATTACTCAGGGAAAAGGGTACTTGCAAGTTGCTGTCTATAACGCGAGCCCAAGCAAGCAGGTTGACGCGCTTAGTCGCGAATGCTACCTGATTACTGAAAAACTTGTCGTCGACATAATTGTCGTTAATGCTAGCCAAAGTACAGCTGATTTAGCGGCTGCAGAATCTACTTTGGAGGCATTGCAGGCTGAAGTAAATCGCATCATACATCTGCAAGACCCAAACTATGCGGTGACCGGAGAGCCAATTCACAGTAACGCCACCGAAGTAACTCGCGTTATGATTAACATTGACGCCGTTTACTTCAGCATTTCAAGTTAGTGGGCAGGTGAAGTGAATATCAGAACACAAAAAGGCAGCAAACCAGAAGTTCAAAACTCGTTTTAGCTCTTGGGTAGTAACTTACGAAAACGGTTCTCAGGTTCTTGTAGAGCACAGAGTAACGAAAATAGCTTAGAAGAAAACAGCGGTCTCCATTAAAGGTGAAAAAGATACGAGCATTTCTATTCAGGTTAATTTGTTGAATTTTGATGCTAAAAGGAATTGCTTGAACTGTCTTTGTGAGCAGTACCCGGAGGCCGTTGCCTCGGGAATGATGAATGTTGCCCAGAATATTTTGGCGACTGCAAACACGTTAGTTCCAGTCAGAACGGGATATTTGAAAAGCACCTTGGCGATTGAGCAATCAAACAATTTTCAAATTAAGGTCAAGGCTACAGCGCCATACGCATATTATGTGGAGTTTGGCACAAGGAAAATGTCAGCGAGACTTTTCCTAACCAACTCAGTTAATCAACATCTCAGTGAATTCTCGCCAGAAATTACGAAGCAAATACAAGATTTGCTTCAAGGTTAACTGCCTTTATAGTAACCAAATTAATCGAGGTGAAAAAAATGAGTACATCTACACCGATTCTAAGTAGATTAGCCGTCGTTCAGGTAGGCGGAACAGCAATCGGTTTCCTAACGGATTTTACAACTGACATTAAGGCAGAAGTGATAAAAGAATACGTTTGTCAAAGTGCGCCAACACCTGCTTTTTTGGCCAGCGGCAACCAATCTAACACTTTCAAGGCTTCAGCGCTTTTCGTTCCCTCACTTTATGCAGCATTGCTAAATGACGTTCTAAACGGCACGGTCGTAACAGTTATTTGGGGACCACAAGGCACAACCACAGGAAACCCGAAAATCACCTACAACAATGTGATCTTAACTGCCTACAGCGTAAAGAACGGGCAAAAAGGCACCATTGCAAACGACATTAGTGGTGAAGCCCAGACCATAACGCCAGGCTCATTCTG
Source organism: Candidatus Bathyarchaeota archaeon (assembly GCA_003165195.1). Taxonomy (GTDB): domain Archaea; phylum Thermoproteota; class Bathyarchaeia; order Bathyarchaeales; family Bathycorpusculaceae; genus Bathycorpusculum. The sequence goes on from PLSP01000048.1 coordinate 5,760, forward strand.
AGTTTCCTTTCATTTTTTAATTTTTAGATTTTCTAATCGACAATTTGATTACAGAATAATGAGGTGATTTGATGAGTGAAGAAAAATTTGATGTTGAAGGCTTCGAGAAACTTAAAGCGGCATTTGATGAATACGAGGCTGAGCAGAAAGAGCGTTTCAAGAACTTTAGTGTAGGCCTGCTTAAGAGTAGTAAGGTTCCGCAGGAGGCTAATGTTCCTGGCGCCGGATGGGTCAAATTCGTATTGCTTACCCATAACGAGCTTAGCGATTTAGCTAAATTCTACAAGGATGATCAACGAGAATTCGAATTGCAAGCACTTCTAAAGATGATGAAGCCCTGCTACCCAGACTTAACAGAGAAGGACCTACGAGATGCACCCTGGGACCTAGTGCGTGCCTTAGAGAAAGCTCTTTTGAATGAGGGTTTTTTACCGCGTCAGGTGAGGCGGTCAATGACTGGATCTCTTGGAGCAGCGAAGCCCAGCGGATCGCAGCCGTCATCAATCTCTACCACTACACCCTAGAATATGCGGCAAGCTTAACGAATTTTCAACTGGAATTTTTGATCCAATCAGCAATATGGTACCATAAATCATCCGAAGGCTAAAACAAAATGCAAATACCCGAAAAATATGATTTAAAGGTTGCGAATTTCGGAGCTGTCAATTCTCCGAGATACAGGTTTCTCTGTCAAAAACCGAGAGATACTATCTGACAAGTTTTAAATCTACTCAACCGATTACTTGCACCTATGCACTTCAGATATTGGGTAATTGCATTATTTGCGGTAACCATAGCATTAGCATACTTAATTATCCATTATACAACCTTAATCAACTCTTTCTTTCAATATCCAAGTTCAGCCAACATACTGTTGCTTATTCTAATAATCGTAGATTTGATGACGGGGGTTTTTTCGTCTGTGATTGAACGTTGGATTAAAGATACCCGCCAACGCAATAAACTATTGACAGAAGAGTGCATTGCAAAATTAGAGTTTAATTATTCTGACGATGATGACGAACATATCCTCACAGTTGCTAACGAAAAAGGAGAACGAACTAAACCACCATATTACCAAGAAATGAAGGCACACCTTGAAAACTATACCAATTTATGGAAGCTCATCCAAGAACTACCAAAAGAGTATAGAAAAACAAAAAAAGAACAAGAACTCTTGATCAATGACATAGCAAAAGAACTTGAAGATTTTAGCACCACCCAAAATCTGAGCTTTCCTTACCAAACGAAAAATGATGCAATTTCCAAATTGGCAAAAGAAATTTATCGCGACCTTTTTGAAACGAGTATACATTACAAAGTGACATATGATAAAATTGGTTCTGAGGCTCACATAAGTGGAACCATGGTGAATATACCTGAAGAAACAGCAAATAAAATAGCTGAAAAGATGGATGAATTAAAAGCAAATTCTGCATATATCGAGCGGTCAAAGGCTATGCAGAATAGTTATAGCATAATTCAACAAAAAGCAGGCGAATTTCATAAACAGAGAGACGCAATCGTTGAAGAAGTAAGAATATCAGGTTATAAGAATTTGAAAGAAAAACCTTGGTACAAACGATTCTGATAATCTGCGGATTTAGCCCTTGGATTTTGATGCGTTTTGTATCAAAGTTAACCACTTGTTCTTTCTCTCAATAGTTATTCCGCATGCTTCACTTGGAGTTTTCCCGTCTAAGGCTTCATGTGGTCTAATGTAATGGTGGATAATTGGTAAACCTTGCAAAATAAGCGTTTCATCTTTCTTTAATCCACTTCTAACCTTGGCTGAACTCTAAGGCGTAAAGATGCTTGCACTCCTTGTTACTAGAAGTATCATATTGAATAAAAAAGGTGATTAATTGTGAGTGGTGCTCCTGCAGAAATAGACATTGTTGCGACTGATGATGCGTCAGATGTTTTCCAAGAGGTCAGCAGCAACTTTAACGATATGAGCAGCAATGTCAGCGAAGCTTCCGACGCAATGAGCACAGATGTGTCAGACAGCATGCAGAATACTGCAGGCAGCGTCACCAGCATGACGACTACTGTTCAGGCTGATACGGTTCAGATGCAGGATTCTTTCAATCAAGCCGCTGATTCGGCGCAGGTAAGCATGAATCAAGTTACAGTCAGTACCCAGCAGGCGGGAGAGGCGACTGAGGCTTCCAGCAGCAGCTTTAGCAAAAATGCCATGCAGATGAACACGATGGCTATGAGCGGCGCCATGCTCTATATGAGCGTAAATAACATTGAGAACGCACAAACTTCACTTGCCAGAGCAAACTTAACCGAGGAGAAAGCCGCAAATTCCGTTACCTTAGCTCAACAAGCATACAATAAAGCCGTCGCCGAATACGGTCCCACAAGCTTGCAAGCGCAAGATGCACAGAACAAACTTGCTTTAGCCGAGCAAACTCAGAGCGTAGATCAGGAACGGGTTTCAGAAGCTCAGAGAAACTATAACAGTACTCTTGTGATGTCGGCTCTTACGGTTATTCCCAGTGTCGTCGGGATTATGACGACGTTGAACAGTCTTCGTGAAGCTGGAACACTTGGCACGATTGCTAGTTCGGTAGCGACTAATGCGCAGTCAGCTGCTCAGTGGATCCAGGTTGGTGCAACAGAGGCGGCGACGGGCGCCATGGGATTATTCGATGCGGTCTGCGACGCTAACCCAATTATGCTTGTCGTGTTGGCAGTTACCGCGTTAGCAGCCATATTTTATGAAGCTTACGAGCACTGCAAACCCTTCCGCGATGTCATGAATGACCTGGGTCACGTAGTTGGCGGAGCGTTGCTTTCTGCCTTTAATGATTTGAAGAGCGCAGGAGACGCATTATGGAGTGGGCTTAACTGGGCTTACACAAATATTCTTTTGCCTGTGGCTAATTTTTTCAAGGAAATTCTTGTTGCAGACTTGCAAGTTGCATTGATTCCAGTGAAGACTTTTGAGACGGCGATTAATGCTGTGGCGAACGCTGTGAAGCCGCTAAGCAGCTTGATTGGCGATTTGGGTTCAGCTCTGAGTCACTTATGTTTCGCTCATGCTGCACCCGCTGCGGAAGAATTCAACAAACAGGTTACACAGAGCATAACGCTTAGCGATCAACTTGCACATAAAACCAACACATTAGGCAGTAGCCTGCAGGGTCTAGCTGGCAACGTCAACGTTAAGGGCGGTTCAGGAACAAGCAACGTGAACATTTCTTCACCCAACATCACGATCAATGGCGGCATTACCGGTTCAGCTTCACTTAAGCAAACAAGAGACGCAGTCAGCAAAGGCATCTGCGACGCCATGTACAAAAAAGGAATCATGAATAAGGTGCTGTAGATGAGCTGGCAGATAACTCAGGGATCCACGACAGTTACTTTGCCCTTGGCGCCACAGACAGTAACCGATGAAGCACCCACCGTTGACGATACAACAATTACCGTGCCTGAGCAAGAACCAGTCTTAGTTTCTATCGGCATAGACATTCGGCAATTGACTTTGGAGGGCGTTCTTAACGTTTCAGGCCAGAACATGGCTTACCTGGATACCAATTACGTTACGCCTCTGCTTGGTTTTCGAGGTTTAGTTTGCACGTTATCTACTCCCCGATCAAGCCTCAACAGTACCTGGAAGCTGGATAAAGCAACATTCATTCAAACAAAAGATTACGCGAACAATCCCATTTTGAAGTTTAGCCTACTCTTCAAGCATGCAGCTTCATATGTGGTGCTCTAAAATGACTTTTTCATTCCAATACTATAACGGGTCTTCATGGGTTAACATAGCGAACGCCGTGCTATACCAGATCATCGATGAACTCAACGGGCAGCTTGAACTCGATTTCATTATTCCCAATACGTCTGCAAACTTGACTTTTGTACAAAGTAACCAGCAAGTGCAGCTCTTTTGGGGAAGCACCGTTATTTTCAGTGGTTTGCTTGAGGCTTACACTGCGACTTTTACTCAGATAACCTGCACAGTTTATAACAACACTTTTGAGGTAATGCAGAAACGCCAAATCACAGGGGCGTACAATAACGTAGCTGCAAACACGGTCTTAGCTGCGATTTGCGCTGCATCCGGCATGACCGCTGGCTCTTGCCCAACAACAGCCGTAAGTATACAGTTCAATTCAACAGACTGCTTAACAGCCGCTCAAAACTTAGCCGCCCTTCTCAACCAGAACGTCTACAACACGGGTTCAACAGTAATCATCGGCGTAAAAGGAAATCAAACACCAACCTCAATAGCAGTTGATACCCAAAGTCAAGTCAATTTTGACCGGAGCAAAACAGCTTATGCCGGAGTAATTATTCGCGGCGTCAGCCCAACCGGACAAGTAATCATTGGCACTGCAGGAAGCGTCGGAGCAGGTAACAACACAATTACCTTAACAAATAATGCAGTTACAAGCCAGGCGTCTTTGAATGCTTTGGCAGCCGCGTACCTGCAGAGCTTAGCAGAAACCAATAGCGGTTGCCCACTAGAAGCTGATATATCGCAAACAGCCACTTTGAACAGCGGCGACCTAGTCACGATATCAAATGGCGCAGAGCTCGGCTTATCGGGGAACTATGCAATTTACCGAATTACCAAGAACTTGACGAAAAGCACGTTGGAAATTGTAACGCCTGCAGGTGCCTTTCTCGCATTGATCAATGCGACTTCTTCAATTAACGGTGTCGTAGCCTCGCTGGCTAATGCCTCAGCTGCATTGCAAACCATGCCTGATGGCAGTGACCCAAACACATCGGGCATGTATTTGACGCTAGCAGATAATTTTGGTGACGTCGCTTCGTTGATGCTTGGCAATAATCCATTGTTGCCTGTGCCTTCTTCTGGGTTTCCAGCTTCATTTTTAACATTCAACAGCAGTTATCTCACGTATATTATTCCGTCTGTTGCAAACCAAAACGGCCAAGCAGCCACAGCGACAATAACACCCCAGTCTGGGTCACCCTACACGGCGCCAATGATTGGCTTAGGTACCTACAAATACCCGTTCCTATGGGTAGACCAAGTCTTCTGCTACACTGACTTCCTGAATTCGCTGGAGTCAAGCGCGATAACTTTGTTGTGCCCCTTAAACACAGGAACGATCGGGAGTGCGACGGTTGGTTCAAGTGGACAGGTTTTGCAAAGTCAAGGTTCAGGGGCGCCCCCTAAATGGGTAACTCTTACAACAACATTGGGACAAATGCCTCTGGGTACAAGTGGCTACTTTTTGGAAGGGCAAGGCAGCTCAACACCAATATATGCTCAAGTTACTTTCACGCTTCTAGGCGGCACAATAACAACTGCCCAGCTTGGTACAGTTGTTACTCCTGCTACGCTTTCAGGTTCTGGCGTTGTCCCGTCTGGCTGGACTATGCCTTACGCCCAAATTTCAAATTACACGTCGATGCCGATACAATTTTCCCAGTTAACTGGCTTAACAACGGCAGACCCTGTGTTTGACAGCGTGAACTGCACGAATACTTCTGCAGCCATAAAGATCTCGCCTTTCTCAAATCCTTCTGCACCTTACTTGGTAATGGTCGGCAACTACACGATCAGTTCCACGGCATACAATGTTCTTAACACCTATGCTTACCCATTGTACTTAACCGGTACCGCTAGTCCCATCTTGTATGTGAATGGAAATGTTACCGTTAACGGTACGGTAACAGGGACATTTTCAGGTAACGTTACGGGCAACTGTTCTGGTTCTTCAGGGTCATGCACTGGCAATGCAGCTACAGCTACAAATGCAACCGAACTGAACGGGCAGTTAGCAAGTTATTATGCTGCCGCTTCTTCGTTGCCTAATCAAGCATTAAACACAACCAGCGACGCAGTATTTGATAGTGTTTTATGTACAAACGCGTCTGCAGCAATCAAAATCGGCGTGTATGGCGGAGCCACTTATTTAGCAATGAACGGTAACTACACCATCGGTTCAACAGTCTACAACGTTCTTAACACCTACGGCAACCCGCTTTACATAACTGGCACAGCAAATCCTATGGTGTACATAAACGGCAATTTGACTGTTAACGGTACAATAACTGGTTCTTATTCGTGGAGTGGCGGTACAGTTAGTAACCTAATTACTGCAAACGCCGGTATAACAATTAATGTTGGCAATTCAGACACGTACCCATTAATAATTTCTGGTAATCAGAATGCCATAAAGTGGTACGATGGGTCTGGCACAAATTGTTATTTAACTGGCATACGTACGGACGTAGAATCAGACGAAAGCTTTGTGTTTTACAGCTATAAGACAAACTGGCATTTTTATAACGGAAGTGTGTACGTTGACACTGGTAGCTTAAACGTCAACAGCGTAGTTATTCAAGGTGTAAATGGAAGAAATCACTTCTGGGACTCGGAAAGCGGTACTTCTGGTTCTGGCTTGAGAGTTGGTATGGCTTGGGGCATGTTTGGTATTTACGCTGAAACGGGCGCTTGTGTTATGGGCGGACCGAGCGGAGTTAATTTTCAAAATGGTCTGGCAATTATAGATACGTCAGGTAACTTAACAACAGCAGGCTATCATAGAATAGGTACCAGAGGCACAGGAGCAAATAACACTGGGTATCCTGAGATATTCTGCCGTACAGACTCGGTTCCAGGTTGCACCATCCAAATGGGTGCTTCAGGGCAACGTTTAGATGTTGTGGATTATGGTTGGACTGTTGACCTACTATTGCTGGACCAAAGCGGCAACTTGACTATATCAAATCAAGTTACAGCGCCAACTTTGTGGGTTAGCGGCTCTTGGCTTAGTTCGTCAAGCACATTGTACATTGGCGGTTCTTCTGGCGCAGCAGTTACGATGTACATGAATGGTAACGTTAACCCAATTAGCGACAATGCTTACGGTCTCGGCAGCGGTTCAAACAGATGGGCTGGAATTTCATGCGTAACAGCATACGTGGCCGCATCCGTAGAAATTCTCGGCACAACCTACAACAACGCCCTATTTGGAAACGCGTTTTGGGGCACAGGAAACGGAGGCATCCAATGGTACGACGGCGCATTTAACATCATGACTAACGGCAACTGGTTTTACTACAGGGGTACATGGGGCGGAGGCGTTGTATTCTCTATTGATTCAATAGGTGATGTTTCTTGCGGTGGCCTAAGTTGTGGTGCAATGAGCGTAGGCGGAAATATAATTCCAAAATCTGGCAGCACATATTACTGTGGCTCATCAAGCTATCCTTGGAACATTGTTGACACCAACTACATGTACTGCAACGTCATAAACAGTTTAAGCGGATCTGGCATAACGATTTATGGCGTAAGCGGCACTTGCGGCACTTCAAGCAGCTATTGGAACTACGTGTATTCCGCATATTATTATTACATACACGCGCCAACCGGCTTTAACGAGGAATTGCACGACGAATTTAACGACAAAATAAACCTTGATTTGATTCGGAACTTTAAGTTTACAGTTGATGAGAAGGGCTTGAAAAGCTTCCATCCGGACAGCATTAAACATCTTAGAAGCAAGGAAGGTTTCTACGAATCTTCAATGATGGATGGCTGGCATCTGAGTGTTCAACAAGCAATTGTTAAGATAATAGATGGTCACGATTCATGCCTGCTTAATTTACAAATAAGCGTAGACAACCTGGCCCTTAAAACTGATTCAATGCAAGAGAACCTTGATAGAGCGTACATAAGAATTGACGAGTTACAGTTACAAGTCGATGAACTAACCCGAAAGTTGGGAGGTGATTGATTTGACAACACCAACAACATCACCTACTCCTCTAGTTAGTGTCACCGTTCAGCAAGTCTCAAATGGCTTCATAGTTACACAACAAACTATGGGTCAGCCTTTCATTCCGCCAGTTCAGCAAGTATTCAACGATTTCCCAGATACAGTCGCAGCTTTGGCAACGATATTTGGAGTGCCAGCCATAACAGCAGCATCCTTAAACGCGACCATAACGGCAACGGCAGCAGCAACGACAACTGCTCCAACTACATTAGCCCCTGCATCCACATAGTTTCTTTTTGATTTTAAGTAAATTAAATTCTTAATTGAGAGGTGAGAATGATTTGAAGTTTAATCCAGCTGAAAGAATAAATCTGCTTAATGTGATTCCCAAAGAAGGAACCGCGTCTACATTGAAAATTATCCGTGATTTGCAGACGGCGCTTGGTTTTACGGAAGAGGAACACCGCGAATTTATTGTTGAGTACAAATTGCCCAACGGCAGCAAATACGAAGATCTAAACAAAGACAAACTTACAGTGCTGAAAGATGTTGCCGTCGGCGAGAAAGCCCATGACATAATCGTGGAAGCCCTCAAAACCGCAAGTGAACAGAAAAAACTGCATATCAGCACGCTCGGACTGTACGAGCGGTTTGTAGAGGGTGTGAAGTCTGCTGAGGACCTGAAGGATGAGGCGGAGGCGGCTGTAATGAAGAAAGCTAATGCAGATATTGTGGTTTCCGAGCAGGTCAAGTAGGCTTTACCGTAGTTTTTTGTTATTGAAAAAAAGTTGTTTTGAACAAGGGATTACTGCGTGCAGCCTGGGCTCCAAATGTTCGTGGTGATATGATCTTGTTTTCCTAGTGATTTAATCACGCTTGTTAATGGGAGGTGAAATTGAGAATGAAAACTACAAATAAAATTATAGCCGTTCTTGGTGCAATCGTCACCGTCTTAGGGATCACTGCTTCAGTTGCAACAGGCATAGGCTACTCAGGCATCGGACTAACTGTTGTTGGCGTTATCTCTATTGTTAAAGGCAGCGAAGAACTCATAGACGGCAACCTAACTGATGCAGTAACAGATATTGTTAACGGCATCAATTCTGTTAAGCAGAATGCACCGCAAGCAGCACAAGAAGCAAAAACTGCAACTTAGAATTTTCTTCAATTTCTTCTTTCTTTTTTTGAGACTATTTTTATTTTCGCTAAAATAGTATTGTAGACTTTTCGGCAATTTTATTAAGGATTAGCGATAGCTTTTTTTTGGGTTTTCCATCGTTATTCTTCCTTAAGTGCCATAAGGGATGGCGGTTTTTAATTTTTTCTAAAATCGGGCGACATAAAAGTGAACTACTCGCCCCTTCCGGGGCGAGCATCCAAATTTATGACCTGTTGATGTATTCCTCAATCTTAGCACTTGTCACAATGCCTGCAGTTCTTACAGCATATCCCTCAGACCACAAATGCCCACCCCAAAGCTGCTTCCTAATCAACGGAAACTCCTCAAAGAGCACTTTCGCCGAATTGCACTTCAAAAGGCAAACAATGTCAGGTATGCATACTTTTGGCTGAGCCGAAACAAAGACGTGCAAATGATCACCATTATGAACCCTAGCCGCCAGCAGTTTAAAGCCATGATTGGCAGCAATCATCTTAAGTACTTCCAGCAACCTAACCTCAACTGAGCCTAAGAGTACCTTGCGGCGGTATTTAGTGGCCCAGATAAGGTGGTAGTTAGCTTGGAAAGCACATGTCCTCGCTTTCTCCAGGTCTATCACCTCCTTATCCAGTGGTGACAGACCTATCGTTGGGTAGAACTAATAGAACTGCGGGTTGGACGCATTCATCCTGCCGCTAACGCGTCAGGTATTCTGCTAGGTTTTTTATAAAAGTGTTCCTGCTTTTAGTCGCTTACATGCACCTATCACAATTAATAGGCAATGTTGGTTGGGGTACGAGTCGTACCCGACTCGGGTCTGAATCGTGAAAACGCTCTTAACTATGGAAGGGCCACCGATAATTAGGAGCGCCGAGCAAGGTGGCGCGATGACATGAAATCACCCAAAAAAAAGGAGAACAAAACATGATGAATATAAACAGAAAAAGAGGTTTAACCATAGCCACAGCAGTAGCCCTATTATGCATAGTAGCGTTCGTAGGTCTAGTACACGCATCAGTTTACACATCATCTGCCTCATTTACACCCTTCAGTTATCAAGGCACTAATGGGTACGTCACTAATCTTGATGCTATGTGCGTTAGTTCGCCGGGTAGCAGCTACGCCACCATTACCGGTCCAATCAAAGAGACTGGTGGAGAGATAACATGCACACTGTCTGGCACTGCCCCTTCAGGTTCAACTGTTTGTGTTTACGCAGGCGGATCAGGCGGCACAATCTACATTTATGCATATTATAATGGCGCTTGGCAACAATTAGCAGCTCAAACACCGGGAAGCGCTACGTGGATTTACGGCTATACCTCTGGTTATACCTTCACCCAAGTTGCAATCGCTTGCTACAGTCCAACAGGCAGCAGCACTGCTAATATCTACTGCGCCATAACAATGCCGTAAACTTGGATTGTATAAAAAATCCAAGATCCCTTTTTTTATTTTTAAGTTAACTGAGTGTTTGCGTTTTTGGCTTGTTTTGTGTCCAACGTTTATTTTTTGAGCAGATTACATATAGTAATTCATGTTTGGTTTTATAGCGGGTGTACCGTGCAGAATCAAGAACATTTTCTCAAAATTCAAAAAGTACTTTACGAAACCTCAATTTGAAAACTTCTGCAGAACCGAGTTGGGCCTAATGGTTGCTGGCTCAGTTCCACTGAGACTATAACTGAAAAAATTCAGCGAAGTTTGCCTAGTTTTACGTCTACTCAATCATACCTCATTGCTTCAGCAGGACGAGTCCTAGACGCACGCCAAGCAGGATATAAACTACCAAGAGCACCCAGCAGAACGGCTACACCTAACCCGAACAGTACAAGCTCAGGTGTCACGACCACCGAAATAGAAACCGACGAAGCAGCAGCCAAAGACACACCCGAAGAAGAAACAGTACTATTCCCAGCCAAAGTAGGACTCGGAAGAAGCAAACCAGCAAGCCACGAGGCACCAACAGTCCCGACTACAACTCCCACAACACCAGCGATTAGGCTTAGCAGCATGCCTTCAAACATAAACTGCCCCAAAACAGTAAAGCTTCCAGCGCCCAAAGCCTTCAGTGTTCCAATCTCACGAGTCCTCTCACGCACAGTATACAGCATTATAAACAAAATAATCGCTGCGTCAATGACGAAGACAATAGCCAATTCTGTTTGGCCGCTGCTCTCAATTGCATCCATAGTTGACTGAGACATCTGCAACTGCGCAGCTGTTTGAGTTTGCATCTGAATAATTGAATAAACAAGAGAAGAAGAAATCGAAACTGACAAAGTGGGATACATTAAACTAATTTTGCTAGCCAATGACTCAACATTATAAACACTGTCAGCAGACACCATCAAATCAGTGGCGTCACTCGTGTTGTTAGTTATCAATTGAGCATC
>PLSP01000014.1 GCA_003165195.1 Candidatus Bathyarchaeota archaeon
AGTGCTCGCTTATCTGAATATAGCGGTGTTTCTTGCAGAAATCAAGAATCTTTAACAGCTCCGAATCATCGCCGGCTTTGAACTCTTTCTTAAAGCCGATCCGTCCTGTTTGTACTCTAATTTCAATGGCGCCTTCATTGCCAAGGAGTTGGTAGAAACCAAGCTTTTCCCCAGCATATTCAGCGAGGACATCCCAGTCCTCAATAATATTTACCACTTTTATGTCACCTAACACTATGTCGCGCCGATTAGCTAAAGGAATTCTGGCAGTCGGAAAAAATAGTATTTTTTATTCGGCAAACAAAAAATAGTATTTCGAAAAGCCCCTGCTACGGAGCCTATTTGTTTAAATACTTGAACCTTGGGCGAGCTCTTTGAAGGCGATTATTTTCTATCTGGCAATGTTGGCGCGCCTGGAAGGTAAACTGCTTTTGCGCTTATCTCAGCACTGCAGGATCCATGATGTGCTCGGCAATAATCTTCGCATTCTTGAGCGGTTACTCTGTCAGCATAACCAAGACCACAAATGTCGCAGAGAAAAACCGTTCTATCCCCAATCTTTTTCTTCGTAACCAAAAACAGCACTCTCATTCATAACTAATCAGAATAGAGTTTTAAGATTTGCGGGCTCGTATTCGAGCCAAAAGGGCAACATATTCCATGGCATCCATCTCGTTCATGAGCTCGAATAACTCGTCCTGATCGGTTCTATTCTGTTCGAGCGCTGCCAATGCTTTGAAAGTTGCCTCGTAGAGAATGCCTTCGCTGCCTGGCTGAGTTTTTCTAATGCCTACCTGTTTGACGTACCCAGTTTCTTCAAGAATCAATATTCGCTTCTTGATAGTTCCATAGTTTGTATCTTTGAAGCCAAGTTTAACCATGGCTTTGTGGACATCGTATTTTATGAGTGCCTCTTTGGACAGGGCTAAAAGTATGGCATGTGTTAAGTCAGGTTTTCTGCCTTTGAACACGGCAAGTTCTGTGCCTTTTCTCTTCTTCCCAGCCAAAGTTTTTAATCCCCCTCCAACTTAGGAAGGGAGAAACAAGTCGCTGAAACCTGTTTATTACATTACTTCAGAAGTTTCGAGGCGCTTTGTCTGGGGCAAAATCTTGCTGTATACAGGAATGCCTTAGCGTAAAATTCAGCAATGCCTTTAGGCTTGCATAATTACATTTTTTACGGCAAAAGTATCAAGACACCGCTATATTACAAATCGGATTTTGCGGTATCCAAAATGGGCAATTGCTGTATACAGGAACGTTTTCAGGGGTACATTTTAGACTTTTTTAACAAAACAAAAATGGAGGCGGGGGAGCTTGAATTTACAAGGCAAGAGAAGGCGAGCTAACGACTGATTTAGTCTTCATCTAACTCTGTTAACATTATGTAAACTGTTTTATCTTTTCGGGAAACCTCGATAGCTAAATGTCTGCCCTTAAAGGGTACGAAAAACTCGTGCGTTTCCTTGGGAAAGTGAAGAGACACCTTATCAGACACATAGGTGTTTTTACCATGCAAGTAGTCTCTTTTGCTTGTGCTGAATTGGAGCTTGATCTTTATTTGACGCAACTTAATTTCACCTGTGGAATCTTTGACTGGTACGGTTTCATGCGCTGTTTTGTAGGTTTTTTGGATTCTGAATGGTTTTTTTCAGGCAGTTTTGGCGCTGGCGTCAATGTAAAAGTTAGCACGCCATTGTCGGTTCTGATGTCAAAGTCAAAGTCTTCTGTAAATACTGGGCTGAGGATTTTGTTGTATTCCTTGGGAAACGCAAACTCTATATCTTCAAGCTGGCTAAACCACTCTTTCTTGTTAGCTTCCGAAACGGGCTTCCTAACGGTTCGTCTCACAATTAAAATAACCGTCTTTGCTCACCTCCATTTGGAAAGATTTGAACGTTGCCTTCAGGCTTGGATTTCAAGGGCGTGCTTTCTTCATAGTTCTCTGAAGTGTTGGCTTTTTCGGGTTTAATTGCTTCCAATTCTCTCTCCAGTTGCATTATGCGTCTCTGCTGGAAAAGAAGAATCGGCATTACCATAGGCTCAAACTCTGTAAGATTATTCAAGTATGCGATCTCTGTAGCGTACGTTCTGTACATGTTTATCAGCTCATCAAAAGCTTCCCTGTCAGGCTTGCGCAAGGCTCTAGCGAAGCCACTCCACCGGTTAATCTCTCTTTCCAAAGCAATCCTGAAAGATTCAACAGTCTTACCCATGCTTGTTAGGCCTCCATGCTGTTTGATTTCTTTTTCATAGGCGTTCACTTGGGGCTCATGGATATTGTCTAAACCGTTTAAAAAGCCAATGAAGGAACTAATTTCTGGGACAGTAGAGGGATGAGTGAAAGTGAAAAGCTTAACTTACAATCGCTTTTTGGTTGAAATCTCAGACTTGGGTGCTAAGGCTTATTTAAGCAAACTATGCTATAATTACTAAAGAGGGTTTAGTGTTGTTCGTAAGCACAATGGACATAAAAGAATTCCGCGGCATAGAACAATGCAAAACGCCGTTATCACTTTCTAACTTTACAGTCTTAGTCGGAAGGAACAATTCGGGAAAATCTTCAGTTTTGGAAGCACTTTCTCTTCTCCCATATTTAAGTTGTCAGCTTGATTATACAGGTGATACCAGACTAGGCTTCGTGGAAAAGTTGCACGGCGGAAGAACATCATTAGTTTACGGATATTCTGGGATGGCATTGCTCACTTATGAGGTTAAAGACAAAAAGTGGGAAATTCGGATTAGCGATAATGAAAATGCTACCCCAAGCTTAGAAATTAATGGAGGCTCTAGCTCAAGCACTCTTGAATATGTCGCTGATGCCCTGAATATACCAAAATCAGGCGATTTTACCTCCTTGATCAATGATAAGGTTTTTTTCATACCTGCAGAAAGTGCTTTTATTAATTCATTATTTTCTAGGCTGAATGCAGAGAAATATCGTAATCTTGTAATAAAGAGTGGTGCTAATGTTAATGTCGCAAAAGAACTTGTAAACAAGTGTGTAGACGACAAATATACTGAAATCCTGTTTGCGCCTGAATTAAGTGCTAGAAAAGACCGTGGAGATGGGTTATCCCCGTTGTATGTGAAGGTGAAAGACTTAGGGGACGGAATTGAGAAAGTCGTCCTTATTGCCCTTTGGCTCGAAGCGCTTAAGCCATCTCTTGTTCTTTGGGATGATTTTGAAGGCACAGCTCATCCTACCCTGATTAAAGGTCTTCTAGAGTGGTTGAGTAAAAAACCTTGGCAAGTTATTATGTCCACTCACAGCATTGATGTTCTCACTAGTTTACTTGATGTGCGACCAAAAGATACAAAAGTTATTCAGCTCAAAAAAACTAATAATGATATTTTGCTTCATGAAGATTTAACCATCGAGCAACTAGAAGATGTGATAGAAACCAGTCAGGATCCACGAAGACTAGTTGATTCGCTGAAGCTCTAAAG